>QHTS01000035.1 GCA_003220905.1 Gemmatimonadota bacterium
CGGCGGGCCCGGTCACCCCCGGCCTGTTCGGCCTCGCACTGGTCTCGGTGCTGTGGGCGTACGATGGCTGGGGCGATCTCTCGTTCGTGGGCGGCGAGGTGCGGAATCCGGAGCGAAACCTGCCGCGTGCGCTGGTGGTGGGGACGGCAGGCATCATCGCGATCTACCTGCTCGTCAACGCGGCGTATCTGTACCTCTTGCCCCTCGACCAGATGGCGCGGTCCCCGCTGGTAGCGGCCGACGCGGCGCAGGCGGTGCTCGGCCGGATCGGGATCGGCGCAGTATCGGTCGTGGTGATGCTCGCGACCTTCTCGACCCTCGTCGGCTCGATCCTCACGGCGCCCCGCATCTTTTTCGCGATGGCGGACGACGGGCTGTTCTTCCGCGCCATCGCGAAGGTGCATCCGCGCTACCAGACGCCCTCCGCGGCGATCGTGTTAACGGCCTGTCTGGGCGTGGGATTCGTGTTGCTCCGCACGTTCGAGCAGCTGGCCGACCAGTTCGTGGTGGCGATTTTTCCGTTTTATGCGCTCGCGGCGGCGGCGGTGTTCGTGCTGCGCCGCCGGCGCCCCGATCTGCCCCGGCCGGTGCGCGTGCTCGGCTATCCGGTGGTGCCACTGCTGTTCGTGCTCGCGACCTTCGTCATTCTCGGGAACGCGTTGTGGGCGCACCCGCGTGAGACGGGGTTCGCCTTCCTGATCATCCTCCTGGGGGTGCCGGTCTACTCTTGGTGGACGCGCTCGCGGAGGGGGCAGACGTGACGCGAACGTGACTTCCGCGCTGATTGACGACCCTGCAGGCCAGCACCATGTTTGACCCGCCCAAACACCGTTCCCCTTCAGCCATCCCGGAGATTCATTCTGATGAAACGCTTTGTCTGGTCGTGTGGCGTGCTTGCCACGATGGCGCTGTTCTTTCCGGCCCGCGCGGCGACGGCGCAAGGTGTCGCTTCGGCGGCGGTCGCGGGGCGGGTGACGGATGACGCAGGCGCTGCCGTGCCGCAAGCGCAAGTGCTGCTCATTAACACGGCCACGGGACAGCGCTACGCGACCCGTTCCGCCGTGGACGGCGGCTACTTCATCGAAAACGCGCAGCCAGGTGGGCCCTACACGGCCGAAGCCCGCGCCCTGGGCTTCGAGGTCGTGCGCGTTCCGGATATCCGATTGTCCCTGGGCCAGCGACTATCGCTCGGCCTACAAATGAAACGGGCCGCGGTCGAGCTCGCCGGCGTGACGGTCGAGGCCCAGAGCAACCCACTGACATCGGTGTCTCGTACCGGGGCCAGTCAGTTCGTCTCCGAGAGCCTTGTGGCGCGATTGCCGACCCTGACGCGCAACTTCACCGACTTCGTCGAGACCACGCCCCAGGCGTCGCGAAGCTCCGCCGCGGGCCAGAACAACCGCTTCAACAACATCCAGATCGATGGCGCCGTCAACAACGACCTCTTCAATCTTGGCTCGACGCAGGGGCAGCCGGGCGGGCAGGTGAACGCCAAAGCCATCACCCTCGAGGCGATTTCACAGTATCAGGTGCTCATCGCTCCGTTTGACGTGCGCCAAGGCGGTTTCGCGGGGGGGTTGATCAACGCCGTCACGAAGCGGGGCACGAACGCCTTCCACGGCTCTGCGTTCTTCGCTCGCCAGGACGAAGGCCTGGTGGGGAACAATCAGGCCGGCCTGCCGTTCGGGAAGTTCAAGCAGGACCAGTACGGCGGGTCGCTCGGCGGGGCGATCATCAAGAACCGGTTGCACTTTTTCGTGGCCGCCGAGCACCAGGCGCGGACTGCGCCGGACGCGGGGCCGGACATCGGCGTGGACGCGGCGAGGACCACAGGCATCCACCCCGATTCCGCGACGCGGTTCGTCACGATCCTGCAAGCGTACGGCGCGAACGCGGGAGCCTTCGGCCAGCAGACGCTCCCGACTCCTAGCACGAACGTGTTCGCGCGCCTGGACTGGCAGGCGGGCGACAACAATCTGCTCACCATCCGGCACAATCACCTGCACGGTAGCGATCTATCGATCGGCCGCGGCAGCACCTACGGGTTCTCGTCGAACAGCGTGGACCGTGGCAACCGCGTCAACTCCACCGTGTTGCAGCTCAACTCCACGATCCGGTCGCGCTTCTTCAATGAGCTCGTGCTGCAGTACCAGGACATCCACGACGAGCGGGCTCCGACCTCCCCGTTCCCGCAGGTGCAGGTGAGCGTGCGGAGTGACACTGGCGCCGGGAACACCGCCCCCGGCCCCGCGAGGACGCTGGTGGCCGGGGCTGAGCAGTTCTCCCAAGCGAACCGGTTGGATCAGAAGATCTTCGAAATCACCGACAACCTCACGTTTGCGATGGGGAGTGCGCATCGCGTTACTCTGGGAACGCACAATGAGGTCTTCCGCTTCCAGAACCTGTTCCTGCCCCAATCGATCGGCCTATGGACGTTCACGAGCCTGGCGAACCTCCAGGCGGGTACGGCGGCGACGTACGCGCGCGTGCTCCCGTTTCCGGGCACTCCGACGCCGATCGCCGATTTCCACGTGCGGCAGTACGGCGCCTATGCCCAGGACCAGTGGCAAGCGAGCCCGCGGCTCGCCGTGACGTACGGGTTGCGGATGGACGTGCCGACGCTGCCCGACCACCCGCGCTACAATGCAACGGCGGACACCGTCTTCGGCATCGACGCGCGCGAGGTGCCGAGCGGCAACATCCTGTGGTCGCCACGTATCGGCTTCAACTACGATGCCCGCGGCGATCGGAGCACGGTCGTGCGCGGGGGCGCAGGACTCTTCAGCGGGCGTCCGGCGTTCGTGTGGATGTCCAACGCGTACGGGAACTCCGGGCGCGAGACGCTCACGTTGAGCTGTCTGAGCCGGACGGCGAACGATGCAGCCCCGGCGTTTACACTCGACCCGAGTGCGCAACCCGTCGTTTGCAAGAATCAGGTCTCAGCGAGCTCGAGCGCATTGATGACCGTCAACTACTTTGACAAGAACTTCAAGTTTCCGCAGGTGTGGAAGTTCGACATCGGGGTGGACCAGGAGCTGCCACACGGATTCCTCGGTACCTTCGAGGCCCTGTACTCGGTGTCGTCGAGCACGCTGCTCATGCGCGACCGGAACCTCATAGGGCCTGTCGGGGCTGACAGGAACGGGCGCCCCCTCTACGGCTCGATCGCGAGCACGGGGATCGCCACCACGAGTTTCGTAGACACCCGGTTCGACAAAGTGCTCGAGCACTATAACGGCAGCGGGGACTGGGGCGTCAGCTTTGCGTGGCAGCTACAGAAGCGGTTCAGCAACGGCTTCGAGGCGAGCGCGGCGTACAGCTATCAGCACGTGACTGATCGCGTCAGCCTGACGTCTGACATCGCAACCTCCAATTTTGCGTTCGACCCGATTCGCTTCGATCCCAACGACCCGGAATCGGGGCGCTCGGCGTTCGATATCCCGCACAAGGTAACGCTGACGGGCACGGTCAACCTCCCCCGCGGATTCCAGCTTTCGGCGATCTATGTCGGGCGCTCGGGGACGCCGTACTCGTACGTGTATGTGGGGGACGCGAACGCCGACGGGTATCCGAACCGCAGCGGCAGCGTACGGGGCGAGAACGATCTGGTTTACGTCCCGCGCAGCCAATCAGACATCTTGCTCCAAAACGCCGCGGACTGGGCGCCACTGGACCGCTTCATCACGAACGAGCCGTGCTTGAACCTGTCCCGCGGCGCAATTGTCAAGCGCTACGGGTGCTCGGGGGCGTGGCGGCAGTTCCTCAACGTCCGTCTCACGGGGGCTCTGCCCACACTACGCGGCCAGCACGCCGAGGCGGTCCTCGAGGTCTTCAACTTCCTCAACATGCTGAACCGGAACTGGGGCTTGCAGCGGAACCCCGTGACCTCGAGCGCGAGCGGCCCCGACCTTGAGCTGCTCCGGCTGGTCGGGTGGGACACTGCGACGAACCAGGGGATCTTCACCTTCACGAATCCGTTGAAGGATCGCCCTGACGATTCCGCCTCGCGGTGGCGGATGCAGCTCGGCGTACGTTACGAGTTCTAGGATGATACCGTAAGACAGCACGCGGGAGGGGCGGCGGCGCGATCCCTCCCGCGTGTTTCATGCTTTCCCTGCTACGTCCGCGCCTTCCGCCACAGCCACACCCCCGCCGCCCCGAACAACAGGTTGGGCACCCAGGCCGCGAACGTCGGCGGCAGCGCGCCGCCCTGGCCCACCGCCTTGGACAGCTGAAACATCAGGAGATCCACGAAGGTCGTCGCGAGACACACGGCCACGCCCCACGCCATGCCGCTCCGCGGCGTGGAGATCGCGAGCGGCGCCCCGAACAGCGCCACGATGATGCACGCGAACGGCACCGACAGCTTGAGCGCTTGCTCCACGCGCAGCTTCCTGGTGTCCGAGCCGGAGCGGGCCAGCGCGTCCACGTAGCGCCCCAGCTCCGCGTAGCGCATCTCGTCCGGCGCCTTGGGCTCGGCGAGCAAGGCCGTGGGCGTCTCGCGCAGCGTCGTGGTCCGGAGCGCAGTGAACTTGAACGTCGGCTCGCGGCCGGGGCCGAGCAGGTAGCGGACCGCGCCGTTGGCGAGCGTCCAGCCGCGCGTCGCCCGTGCCGTGTCGTACGTGGCCCGTTGCGCCGCGACCAGGATCGTCGGGTAGTCCTCCCCCGTCCCCCCGCGCTCCATGATCGGATCCCGCATCTCCGCGCCGTTCGCCCTGAGCTCGAGCGAGCGGATCGAGTACACCCACCCGCTGTCCGCGCGATAGACGAAGGGCGAGAAGCGCGAGATGGTCGGGCGGGCGGCTTTTTCGCCGAGCAGCTCGGCCCGCCGGGCCGAAGCCCCCGGGGCGAGCTCCGTGAGCCCCAAATCCAGGAGCACCACCGCGACCGACGCGACGAGCAGCGGCCGCACCACCCGGTGGAACGAGATGCCCGACGCCTTCGCGGCCGTCAGCTCCGAGTGGCGACCCAGCGCGCCCACGGTGAACACCACTGCGAACAGCACTGCGACCGGGAGCACCAGCGAGATCGTCTCCGGCAGGAAGAACAGGTACGAGTACGCGACCCGCCCCTTGGAGAGCCCCCGGCCGAAGTAGGTTTCGAACTTGTCGGCCAGGTCGATGACCATGACCAGGAACGGGAATCCCAGCGCCGCCAGGAGGCACACCTTGGTCCACTCCCGCAGCACGTAGCGATCGAGCGTGCTCACAGGAGGCTGCGCCAGGCGGGCCGGAGCAATGACACCGGCCAGCTCACCACGCGCCGCACCGCCTCGCCGACGTCGCTCCAGTCGCCGCCGTTGGGAGCGTTGCCCGGCTTGCGGATGCGCCACAGCCCAAACACGCCGGCGGCGGCGAAGATGAGGTTAGGCGTCCACATCGCGAGGAACGGCGACACGACCAGCCGGTCCCCGAGATCCTCACCGACGATCAGTCCGAAATAATAGACGGCGAACACCGCGACGCTCATCCCGATGACGAGCCCCACCCCGCCGCGCTGGAATCGCAGTGCCACGGGCACGCCCACCAGGGCGAAGACCAGGCACGCGGCGGCGATGGCGTATTTCTTCTGGATCTCGACCTCGTAGGTCGCCGCGCGCGTGCGGGCGTCGCGCAGGCGTTGCTGCTCGCCGACGCCCGCGCCCGGCGTGACGTACAGCTGGGTCCCCGGCGTGCGCGGCGGGAGCGGGCGGGGCGGCGGTGTGGCCTGCGGCGTCTGGGCCTCGGCCTCGGGCGGCAGGAGCCACGCGGCGAGCCGTCGCAGTGCCCGGCAGTACAGACCGGGGGGGGCGGTGTCGGGCACGTACGGCACGGGTGGCGCCACGACGGGCGCGAGGCCGGCGAGCCGTCGCAGGTCGTTTTCCATCACCAGCTGCGCGTCGCCGGCGGCGCGGCTGGCGTCGCGACGCGCCGCGGTCGCGGCCAGGCGCATCTCGCACGTCGACATCTCGCGGTCGCTCTTGTAGGTGTCGTGCTCGGTCTGGGTGAAGATGTTCCCCACGCCCGAGACCCGCATCCGGTTGGTCCGATAGAACGTGCGGTTGAACTGGGCCGGGTCGGTCCGGTTCACCTCCTCGATGTCGCCATCCAGGAGCGTGAGGAACAGGTCCCGCCCGCCGGCGGAGTACGCCATGCGTCCGCTGTCCGCCGTGATGATGCGGCGGCGCTCGGCGTCGCTCAGATCGTAGAGCGTCACGTCCTTGAGCTTGTTCGTATTGCCGTCGATGCGCGAGGCGCGCAGGAAAGTCTGCCCCGGCACCACTTCGTTGATCACCTGCTCCTTGAGCGTGAGCGACGGCTTCTTGCGCGCGATATCCACCTGCAGCGTGCGCAGCTCGTGGTTGGTGCGGGGCAGGAGCTGGTCGTTCCACAAGAACGACAGCAGCGCGACGCCGGTCGCGCCCGCGAGCACCGGCCCCACCACCCGCGCGACGCTCACGCCCCCGGCCTGCAGCGCCGTCATCTCGTTGTCGCCCGCGAGTCGGGTGAACACGTGCAGCACCGCGACCAGCACCGCCATCGGCAGCGTCACGGCCACGATGAACGGCAGCGAGAGCAGGAACACTTCGGCGATCACGCCCGCCGGCAGCCCTTTCCCGAGCAGGCCGGAGAGCTGCTTGGCGACCTGCTGGATGAGCATCAGCGACGTGAGCGCCGCCAGCGCGAAGGCGAGCGGCGCGACGTGCTGGCGGAGGAGATACCGGCTGATGGTGCGCACGATCGGTGGCGCCATTATATTCCGAAGTCCAAGTCCCTACAAGACATCACTACCCTGTGACCATCCGAAAGAGCCGCCTCTGGCGCGCGGCAGCCTGCCTCGCGCTCGGCCTCGCCTGTACCGCACGCGGCGGGGCGAGCCGCCCGCGCGAGTTCGCCGGTCAGCGCGCCTTCACCTATCTCGAGCAGCAGATGCAATTCGGGCCACGCATCCCCGGCACGCCCGCCCACGAGCGCGCCGGCGATTGGATCCTCCAGCGGCTCCGCGCCACGGCCGACACGGTTGTGGTCCAGGAGATTGCTTTCAAGACCCGGGCCCATCAGGTCCTGCACCTGCGCAACTTCTTCGCCCGGTTCCGACCGGCCGTCACGGAGCGGGTCCTGTTCCTCGCCCACTGGGACACGCGGCCCCACGCGGACCAAAGCCAGAACCTCGGCCAGCAGCGCCTCCCGGTGCCCGGCGCGAACGACGGGGCGTCCGGGGTGGCGCTCCTCCTCGGCCTCGCCGATGCGCTCAAGGCGAAGCCGCCCGCGATCGGTGTCGACCTGCTGTTCACGGATGGCGAGGACTATGGAACCTCTTGGTCTGCTTGGGAGGCCGATACCAGCGATGTCCTCATCGGCTCCCGCTACTTCGCTGCCCACCAGCCCCCCGGCTACCAGCCGCTGTTCGCCGTGCTGTTCGATATGGTCGCGGACAAGGACCAGCAGTTCTACTACGAGGGCAACTCGCAGGCGGGGGCGCCCGAGGTGGTGGACCGGGTGTGGCGGGTCGCCGCCGACTTGGGCTACGGGCGCGTCTTCATCCCCGGCGTGAAGCAGACGTTGACCGACGATCACGTCGCCCTGCAGAAAGCGGGCATCCACGCGATCGACGTCGTGGACTTCGACTACCCGTACTGGCACACGACGGAAGACACGATCGATAAGGTGAGCGCGGCGTCGCTCCAAGTAGTTGGCGATGTAGCGGTGGCGTTGGTGCGGTAACAATGCGGAATGCGGAGTGCGGAATGCGGAATTGAAATGAGAGGTCGAGGCGCGCGGCGACGCTTCCACTGACATTCCGCATTCCACATTCCGCATTCGTGAACCGCAATTTCTCGGCGATACGCGCATAGAACGGACACCGCATGTTGGCTGGCGAGCCGTTAGGGTGCGCCCATGGACGACCGCCGCGCCGCGCTGCTGCTCGCCCTCCTCGCACTGGCGGGCGCGGGGGTACGCCTGGCGCTCGCGCCCGCCACGGCCGCGGCGCCGGGCGACGTGCGACTCGTGTCCGTCGATACGCCGCCCCCCGGAGGGCTCTCCGCTACCGCGCGGAACGCCGCCCGGCTCGCGCGGCCCCTGCTCCCCGGTGAGCGCGTCGACCTCGACCGCGCCGACGTGACGGAGATCACGCGTCTCCCGCGAATCGGTCCTGCCTTCGCGCAGCGGATCGTCGCCTGGCGCGAGCAGCACGGTCCGTTCGGCGGACTGGCGCGGTTCGACAGTGTGCCGGGAGTGGGGCCGAAGCTGCTCGAGAGCTTGCGAGGTTACGTGATGTTTTCGGGGGTGATCCCGTCCGCGCCTTGACTTCCCTTCGCCGCCAACTATGTTATGCTGTTCATTTTCAACGAGTTGCGTACGGCGACCGCGGCAGCTACCTCCGACAAGCTGGGTGAGATCCTCCTGCGGGAGGGGCTGATCACCCAGGATCAGCTCAAAAAGGCGCTCCTCGAGCAGAAGAACACGGGGATGCGCCTCGGCTACACCCTTGTGAAGCTGGGCTTCGTCGAGGAGACCGAAATCTCCAAGATGCTGGCCCGCCAGTACCGCATGCCGGCGGTCGACCTGTCCCGCTTCGAGGTCGACCCCAAGATCATCAAGCTGCTCCCCCCCGACGTCGCCATCAAGCACACCGTCCTGCCCCTCAAGCGCGAGGGCCGGACCCTCACCGTCGCGATCGCGGACCCGAACAACGTCACGGCGATCGAGGACATCAAGTTCATCACGCGCTGCGACGTGTTCCCGGTGATCGCGGGCGAGTACACCCTCCGGAACGCGATCGACAAGTATTACCAGCAATCCGACGCCCAGCTGCAGACGCTGCTCAAGGACATCGAGGCCGCGGACGATCTCGAGGTCGTCGAGGAGCAGACGGACGAGGACGTCAAGGCGCAGGATCTGGCCGACGACGCGCCGGTGGTGAAGCTGATCAACGGACTGCTCACGGACGCGGTGAAGCGGGGGGCGTCGGACATCCACATCGAGCCGTTCGAGCACGAGATGCGGGTGCGGTACCGCGTGGACGGGGCGCTGCACGAGGTGATGAAGCCGCCGATCAAGATGCGAGCGGCACTGACGTCGCGCATCAAGATCATGGCGCAGCTGAACATCGCGGAGCGGCGCGTGCCGCAGGACGGCCGCATCAAGCTCAAGTTCGGCGCCAAAGTGATCGACTACCGTGTCTCGACGCTGCCGGTGCTGTTCGGCGAGAAGATCGTGCTCCGGATTCTCGACAAGGGCAACCTGACGCTCGATCTGACGAAGTTCGGCTTCGAGCCCAAGGCCGAGCAGGAGCTGTTGCGGGCGATCCTGAACCCGTACGGCATGGTGCTGGTGACGGGCCCGACGGGGTCGGGCAAGACCACGACCCTGTACTCAGCGCTGTCGCGCATCAACCAGATCGACGTGAACATCATGACCGCCGAGGATCCCGTCGAGTACAACCTGATGGGGATCAATCAGGTGCTCGTGCGCAACGACGTGGGGATGACGTTCGCGGCGGCGTTGAAGGCGTTCCTGCGGCAGGACCCGAACATCATCATGGTGGGCGAGATCCGCGATCTCGAGACCGGCTCGATCGCGATCAAGGCGGCCCTCACGGGCCACCTGGTGCTCTCCACACTGCACACCAACGACGCGCCGTCCACGGTGACCCGCATGATCGACATGGGGATCGAGCCGTTCAACGTGGCGAGCGCGGTCAACCTGATCGTGGCGCAGCGGCTGGTGCGCCGCGTGTGCTCCGAGTGCAAGCAGGAGCACCAGTACACCGACGAAGAGATCCACGCCTTCGGCATCGCCCCGGCCGAAGCGGCGAAGCTGACGTTCTACAAGGGCGCGGGTTGCGACACCTGCAACGGCTCGGGGTACAAGGGCCGGCAGGGGCTGTACGAGGTCATGGCCATGACGAGCGCGGCGCGGCGCATGGTCCTGAAAGGCGGATCGACCGAGGAGCTGCGGGAGCAGGCGGTGAAGGACGGCATGCTCACGCTCCGCATGGACGGCATGCTGAAGGTGAAGCGCGGCATCACCACCCTGGAAGAAGTCGTAAAGGAGACAGCGGCATGACCGCAGGCGCTTCGCCGTCGGTGAATCTGCGCACCTTGCTCGAGG
>QHTS01000249.1 GCA_003220905.1 Gemmatimonadota bacterium
GCTTGAGCAGCGTATTGATGGGCACCGGCACGGCACCGATTTTCAAGGCGCCCCAGAAGCTCCAGACGAATTCCGGGGAGTCGTGCAGCAGCAGGACCACGCGCTGTTCTCGCCGCACGCCGAGCCGCCGTAGCGCGCTCCCCAGCCGGTTCACGCCGGCGTGCACGTCGCCGTACGTGAAGTGGCGGCCCTCGTGGATGATCGCGAGCCGGTCGTCGCGGCCTTCCTCGACATGGCGGTCGACGAACCAGTGGGCGGCGTTGAGGTCGCGCGGGATCACCGCGCCGACATTACGCACGTCACCCCCGGAGTCAAGCTCGCGGCGCATGCGGCCTGGGCGTATCTTCCCGGAGGAGCGCGATCGTGAGCATGGTGCCTGTCCTCCTCCTCATCGCCAACGCGTGGCAATCCGGCGCAACCGACTCGCTCGGCGTGCTCAGGTCGGCGCGCCGGGCGCAGGCGACGTTCGAGGCGACGCGCCGCGCCAACCTCCCCGAACGCCCTGGGGGGTGGAGCGGGGGAAGCAGCCGGATTATCGGGCGGATCCGCATCTGGTATGAGAGCGGGGTGGACGACGAGACGCCACCCGCGGAGCCTTCGCGGATTCGACAGGCGCGCGCCCGGCTGCTCATGGCACTCGCTGGCGCCGGCGCCGCGATCCCTGGGGACGAATGGATCGTCGGCCAGCGAGTCCGCTACCTGTTGGAAGACGGCCAGCCGAGTGCCGCGGCCCGGGTCGTGGAGCAATGTCGGGCCGTGGAGTGGTGGTGCCAGGCCCTGGGAGGCATGGTCCGGCACGTCGAGCAAGACTTCGTGGGAGCCGACAGCCTGTTCGCGGCCGCTCTCGCCGGTATGCCGGAGGACGAGCGGTGCCGCTGGACCGACATCTCCCCCCTCCTGGAGGGTGAGCTCGCGGCTCGTTATCGCCGCCTCGATTGCGCCGGACGGGCAGCGCTCGAAGCGCGGTGGTGGTGGCTCGCTCAGCCCCTGTACTCCCTCACGGTCAACGATCGCCGCACCGAGCATTTCGCCCGCCGCACGATGGTCCGCATCCACGAGGGCCGGCGTACCCTCTACGGCCTTTACTGGGAGGACGATCTCCGCGACGTGCTGCTGCGCTACGGCTGGCCGACGCTCTGGACGCGGAATCCACCCGCCTCGCCCCTCGTGCAATCAGAGCCGAACGTAACGGGACACGACACCGCGCCCGCCTTCCATTTCGCACCGAGGTCGCGCGCGCTCGACGATCCCGGGAACGCGAAGCCCGAGGACTGGAGCCTCGACGTACCAAATGCATGGGAGTACTATGCGCCCGCGTACGCCACCGCGTTCGAGTCCCTCGACCACCAAGCGGCGCTGTTCCGGCGGGGCGACACCTGCATCGTGGTCGCGGCGTACGACCTCGCCGACGACACGCTCTTCGCCGACCGCCCCGTCACTGCGGCTCTCGCGCTGGCCGCCGACGAGCGGATCACGGCGATCGTCCGAGACTCTGGCCTCGCCGCGAGGACGCGCGCACTCACCGCCACCGCGCCCTGCGGACCGCTCGTGCTGTCGCTCGAGGCCGTGGCCCCGGGCGAGCGCCACGTGGCGCGGGCGCGCGGCTTGAGCAGCGTATTGATGGGCACCGGCACGGCACCGATTTTCAAGGCGCCCCAGAAGCTCCAGACGAATTCCGGGGAGTCGTGCAGCAGCAGGACCACGCGCTGTTCTCGCCGCACGCCGAGCCGCCGTAGCGCGCTCCCCAGCCGGTTCACGCCGGCGTGCACGTCGCCGTACGTGAAGTGGCGGCCCTCGTGGATGATCGCGAGCCGGTCGTCGCGGCCTTCCTCGACATGGCGGTCGACGAACCAGTGGGCGGCGTTGAGGTCGCGCGGGATCACCGCGCCGACATTACGCACGTCACCCCCGGAGTCAAGCTCGCGGCGCATGCGGCCTGGGCGTATCTTCCCGGAGGAGCGCGATCGTGAGCATGGTGCCTGTCCTCCTCCTCATCGCCAACGCGTGGCAATCCGGCGCAACCGACTCGCTCGGCGTGCTCAGGTCGGCGCGCCGGGCGCAGGCGACGTTCGAGGCGACGCGCCGCGCCAACCTCCCCGAACGCCCTGGGGGGTGGAGCGGGGGAAGCAGCCGGATTATCGGGCGGATCCGCATCTGGTATGAGAGCGGGGTGGACGACGAGACGCCACCCGCGGAGCCTTCGCGGATTCGACAGGCGCGCGCCCGGCTGCTCATGGCACTCGCTGGCGCCGGCGCCGCGATCCCTGGGGACGAATGGATCGTCGGCCAGCGAGTCCGCTACCTGTTGGAAGACGGCCAGCCGAGTGCCGCGGCCCGGGTCGTGGAGCAATGTCGGGCCGTGGAGTGGTGGTGCCAGGCCCTGGGAGGCATGGTCCGGCACGTCGAGCAAGACTTCGTGGGAGCCGACAGCCTGTTCGCGGCCGCTCTCGCCGGTATGCCGGAGGACGAGCGGTGCCGCTGGACCGACATCTCCCCCCTCCTGGAGGGTGAGCTCGCGGCTCGTTATCGCCGCCTCGATTGCGCCGGACGGGCAGCGCTCGAAGCGCGGTGGTGGTGGCTCGCTCAGCCCCTGTACTCCCTCACGGTCAACGATCGCCGCACCGAGCATTTCGCCCGCCGCACGATGGTCCGCATCCACGAGGGCCGGCGTACCCTCTACGGCCTTTACTGGGAGGACGATCTCCGCGACGTGCTGCTGCGCTACGGCTGGCCGACGCTCTGGACGCGGAATCCACCCGCCTCGCCCCTCGTGCAATCAGAGCCGAACGTAACGGGACACGACACCGCGCCCGCCTTCCATTTCGCACCGAGGTCGCGCGCGCTCGACGATCCCGGGAACGCGAAGCCCGAGGACTGGAGCCTCGACGTACCAAATGCATGGGAGTACTATGCGCCCGCGTACGCCACCGCGTTCGAGTCCCTCGACCACCAAGCGGCGCTGTTCCGGCGGGGCGACACCTGCATCGTGGTCGCGGCGTACGACCTCGCCGACGACACGCTCTTCGCCGACCGCCCCGTCACTGCGGCTCTCGCGCTGGCCGCCGACGAGCGGATCACGGCGATCGTCCGAGACTCGGGCCTCGCCGCGAGGGCGCGCGCACTCACCGCCACCGCGCCCTGCGGACCGCTCGTGCTGTCGCTCGAGGCCGTGGCCCCGGGCGAGCGCCACGTGGCACGGGCTCGCTACGGCCTGACACCGCCCCGGCAATCGCCCTATCACGCCGCGATCTCCGACCTGCTGCTCTTCGACCCCACCGATTCCCTCCCGGCGACGCTCGACGCGGTGGTGCCGCACGCGCACGGGTCCACCCGCGTTCATGCGGACCGGAAGCTGGGGGTGTTCTGGGAGCTCTACGGGGTGGACCCTGCGAGCGGTGCCGTAGCGGTCTCGCTCACGATGGCCCGCCAGGGCACCGGGTGGCTGCGGCGCGCCGTCGAGTCCCTGGGGCTCGCAGGGCCGCGGCGCGACGTTCGCCTCGAGTGGCAGGAGGTGCCCGAGACCGCGTCGATCACGCCCCGCACGCTCGCCATCGATCTCTCGGGGCTCGCCCCGGGACGCTACGTGCTCGAAGTGGCTGTGACCCCCGCCGGCGCGGAGACCGTCACGGCGCACCGCGAGATCCGGATCGAGCGGCCCTGACTAAGGGGCGGGCGTTGCGGCCTGCGCAGCGTACACCGCCCGCCCCTGGGCGAGGAGCCCCAACACGTGCTCCCGCTCCTCCGGGGTGTTCCACGCCGCGTGCGCCCGCGCCGCCTGGTCCAGCCGGTCGATCCAGCGCACGAAGAACTCGGCATCCTGCCGCGAGCGCACCGGCTCCCGCCCCACCCGCACATAGATCGGGCTCGTCGAGCCGAACGGGTACAGATCGAGGATCGGCAGCGCCGGCCTGTCGCTCCACGCGCGCAGCACGTACCAGCCGCCTCGCGCGACGGGGATGGAGACCGAGTCGGTCGCGGTCGTGCGGTCGCCCCTGAGCGGGATCGTGGCGACCACGCTGCCGTTGCCGATGACTTCGACGTGATCGATCGGGACGCTCGATCGGAGACCAACGCGAGCGGTGAGCCGCCCGCCCGCGGGCATCCGGATCTCATCTCCAATCTCGCGCCCGCCCAGGGTGAACTCGAGCAGCGGAGCATTCGTCACGAACGTCCGTCCCGCCTTGAGACCCGCCATCCAGCGCCGACGGTCGAGCGTCGGACCGGTTCGCACGAAGACGCGCACCAGCCCCGGAGGACCTCGCAGGGAGGCGAAGTTCGAAAAGGCGTCCGTGCCCGCTCCCGCCGGTATCCGGAAGCCGCAGTTCAGCAACCGGTACCAGATTCCGGACGTGATGAGGTGGTCCGAGTATCCCATCACTTCCATGTAATCGACCTTGCCAAGCGCCGCGTCTACCGGAAGCTCATAGGTGAGTCGTTCCGTCGTGTCGGTCGGGTCCGGCTGCGCGTCGAACGGGTGGACGTACCCGAACAACGCGCCCTGCGCATGCGCGAGGTCCGCCACGTCGGCGTTCATCGGGTACAGACTCGCGGCCGCGGTGTTGGGATAGCCGACGTACTCGGGCAGCAGGTAGTGGTCGCCCAGGCCGAGCAACCCGGTGTGACCCCAGTAGCTGGTGTGATACTCCTGATCGTGCACCAGCAGAAAGCCCGGAGTCGAGACGGGGTCCGGATCGGTGCGAAAGTACGCGATGTCCGGGATCCGCTGCTCCTTGTTGACGATCAGATTCTCCACCAGGTGTACGTCTTCGGCGCGACTTTGGAAGGCGAGGCGTTCCGGGGTGTTGCGGTACGCGCCGCCGTAGTTCATGTGCACGTGGAGGTCACCGCTCCACCAGCCACGCGCGGGCAGGTTCGTCAGCCGCTCGAGCACCAGCCGTTTGGTGACCGTCCGTCCCGCCGGGACTGACACGTCGACGCGCGCCACACGGTATTCCGGTCCGTGCCACACTTCCACGCGCACCGCCCCCTCGGGGAGCGTCAGCTCGGCCGTACCGGAAGTGTGGAAATAGCCGTATTCGAACCCGTGTTCGGTCCGATCGAACGCCTCATCGGCGTGGCGCCAGGCGTCGTCCGGGGCATAGGCCAGGCCGTCGGCCCGGGTCACGGAAATCCGCGTGGCCAGCGCGCGACCGCCCCGATCCACGACCACGATCCGCAGCCGGCCCACGGGATCCCGATAGCGCCGCTCCGAGGCGACGATCTGTCGCCGGTAAGCGCCCGGCACGTCGATCACCCACAGCGCGGTGTTCCCGCCCTCGTTCGAGATGTAGGCGATGTGTTTCGCATCTCGCGACCAGCGCGGTGCCGTCGCATCGAACTCGCCGTAGGTCAGCGGAAAGACATCACCGCCCTCGCTCGTCATGAGCCACAGCTGGTGCCACTGACGGCCCAGGTAGGAGCTGTACACGACGCGCTTGCCGTCGGGAGACCAGTCGGGGCGGGCCTTCCAGGTGGTCTCTTCGTACCTGAGCTCGCGCAGCGGCGCCCCGGGAGTCGCGGTCATGCGCCACAGCCCACCGCTCCCGTGGATGTGCTCGCGGTTCGACACGATGATCAGCTCCCGTCCGTCCGGCGACCACGTGGGTGAGAGATACTGATCCCACGCGCTGTAGTAGTAGCGCGGGAGCCTGCTGTCGTTGTCCTCGGTGAGGCGGGTAACGGTCGCGCCCGCGGGCGTGCCGGCCGTCATGGCGATCGTGAAGATGTGCCACCGCCGGTTGTAGGCCGACGAGACGAACGCGATGCGCGCGCCGTCGGGCGACCAGCGCGGCTCGACGTTGACGGCCCCGTTGGCGGTGACGGGCTGCACGCTCGTCGCGGCCAGGTCGAGCAGCTGCAGCTCGATCGCGTCGTGCGCATACCGGGCGAAGACGACGAGGCGTCCATCGGGGGACCAGTCGGGCTGGTAGTCGTACCCCTCTCCCGCGGTCAGCTGCTGCGCGACGCGCGAGCCGATTCGTTGCCGCCAGAGCGAGCCCTGCATCGAGTAGATCAGCTCCGTGCCGTCGGGCGACCACGTGACGGCGCTCGGTCCGCTCGTCACCTGGGGGACGTACATCTCGCGCCAGTAGTACGCATGCGGCACGCCGACCTGCTTGAGGACCGGCTGGCGCTGAGCGAAGGCCGGCGTGGCGGCCGCAGACCAGATCGCGAAGAGGCCTAACGCGCGCCGCATTCTCGTGCCGTCATTCCGTCTTCCCGTCGCCCTTGGACTTGAGAAACAATCCCTTCGGATCGAGGACGTCCCGCAGCAGCCGCAGCTCCGTCGCGCTCGGAGGCGCGATGGCGCCGAGCCGCGGCCGGCGGGTGAGCGGCCACCCCACGCCCTTTTGGACGTCGTCCGCGGT
>QHTS01000036.1 GCA_003220905.1 Gemmatimonadota bacterium
TCAGGTGGGCACCGACACGGCGAAGTTCGATCCGTTCCTGACGAACGTCTCGGCTCAGTTCGCCATCACGCCGGCGACGATCCACGGCATCGCCGCCCTGCTCGGTCTGGGGGGGCGCTCCGCCTCGCGCCAGCCCCCGGCCACACCGCCGCCCGCTGGAACCGAAAGCCCGCCGAACCCTGCTGACCGAACGCGCTCTGTGGGGCCGGAGGCGCTGCCGATCGGTGGCGGGGGTAAGGGGTTCAACCTGTCGCTTAACTACACCAGAATCCGGACCCGCCCACAGGCGGACTCGGCATCCATCGGCGGCAGCGCTGGAAGTCAGCAGGTGGGATTCACCCTCTCATTCCAGCCGACGGCGCGCTGGTCGGCGACCTGGGAATCGAACTATAATTTCGACACGCGGCAGTTCGGCGCCCACGCCATTCGCCTCGAGCGCGACCTGAACCGTTGGCACGCGAGCTTCTCGTTTCTGAAGGCGCCGAACGGCAACTTCGCCTTCAGCTTCTACGTCGCCCTGCTGGATCAGCCCGACATCAAGTTCGACTACGAGCAGCAGTCCTTCACGCGCTAGCGTCCCCTCCAGATGACACCGCGGACCTCGCGCCAATTCCCAAATGCGGCCCCTACAGCCGCTTACGTGTCGGCACGGCGCGTGCCTGCTGCTAGGCCGACCCGTCGCCCCGTTGAGGAAGCCATGCGGCTCTCGCTCCGATACCTGCTGGTCCTGCCCGCCCTGGTCGCCGTCGCGTGCCAGGAGAACACCGTTTCGAGCGGCACACTGGCCCCGCCTCAGAACCTCGCGTACGAGCTCGACCCGAGCGGCGATCCCAATCAACCCGCCGGGATCCGGCTCGCCTGGGACGACGTCCTGAGCTCCGATCTGGCCAGCTATCGCATCTATTCGCGCGGCAGCACAACGGCCGCGTTCCAGCTGCGCGGCGAAACCACCTCCAACACCTTCCATGACAACGGTGTGCCGCACCTGCAGTACTACGTGACCGCGGTGGATCTGGGCGGCGGCGAGAGCAATGGCAGCAATGTGGTCACCGTAAACGAATACCTCCAGATCGGCGCACCGCCCTCGCTGACGGGCATCACGCTCGACAGCGCGATCCACCTCGATTGGCAGGACACACCCGACTTCGGGCGCTTCAAGTGGTATCGCGTCTACAGCTCGGACTACAACCTCGGCCAAAGCCAGTGCGTCAATTGGGCGCTCGAGGGGACGACGGTGTCGCACGAGTTTCTAGCGGCTCAGCTGCCAAACGGGGTGACGCGCTGCTTCGGCGTGTCCGCGCTCGATACGCTAGGGTACGAGAGCCTGTGGGCCCCCGTGTGGCTGGACACGCCTCGTCCCGACGCGCGCAACGTGCTGGTGTGGGCGCTGGGCGGCACGCACGACGCACAATCGGGCTTTCGCTTTTGGGACGACCTGAACGGCAATGGCGACGGCGATGCCGGGGAGCTCGGACTGGTGCAGAGCGGCAGTCGCACCGATATCGATTTCGTCATTCACGTCAACTCCGCCGATTCGACGCTCTGGATCGTGCCCGTGTTCACGGGGACGAGCGCTCAGCTCTACAGCGCGAGTCCCATCGCTGATCTCACCTCGATCGACCTCGCGCCAGCGAGCGGGTACAGCCGCGATTCGCTCCTGGCGCGCCCCGGTTTTGGCTACGTCTTCGAAATCGTAGACGGATCCGTGCTGCACTACGGAGCGCTGCGAATGACGCAGGTCAGCCGGCAGTACGTAATCTTCGACTGGAGCGTGCAGACGGATCCGGGGAACCCGGACCTGGTGCCGCCGAAGGGACCGGCGACCAGCGGGCACGCGGTAGCCGCGAGGTAGACGCCGGCGTCACGAAAGACGCCCTTCACGACTTGGCGTCTTCTATCTCAGGGCAGTAGCTTCCGTTCCGCATGCCAGTCATTGTCACTCTGGATGGTCTTTCCCTGTCCATCGCGGACGTCGTCGCCGTCGCCCGGCACGGCGCACCTGTCGCCATCGCCCCGCACGCTCTCGCCGCCGTGACCGCATCGCGCCGCACCATCGAGGCCGCCGCCGCTCGCGGCGACACGATCTACGGTGTCAACACCGGTTTTGGGAAGCTCGCCCACGTGCGTATCAAGCCGGAGCAGACGCGGGAGCTGCAGCGGAATCTGATCCGCAGCCACGCGTCGGGTGTGGGTGACCCGCTGTCCGTGGATGCGGTACGGGCGATGATGCTGCTGCGCGCCAACGTGCTGGTGCGCGGAACGAGCGGAGTGCGGCCGGCGCTGCCCGAGCTCATTGTCGAGATGCTCAATGCCCAGGTACACCCGCGCGTTCCCTCGCAGGGGAGCGTCGGGGCGTCGGGCGATCTCGCGCCGCTCGCGCACCTGGCCCTCGCGATGATCGGCGAAGGCGCGGACGGCGCCGCGCTCCGGGCCGGTCGGCTGCGACCCATCACGCTCGAGGCGAAAGAGGGGCTGGCGTTCGTGAACGGGACGCAGGCGCAGACGGGGATGGCGGCGCTGCTCGTGCACGATGCCTGGGTGCTGTGGCGCACCGCGCATGCGGCGGCGGCGATGAGCCTCGAGGCGGTGCGGGGTACCCCCGAGCCGTTCGATCCGCGGATCCACGACGCGCGGCCCCACCCGCTTCAGCAACGCTCGGCGGCGCTGCTGCGCGAGCTGCTCGCCGGTTCGGAGATCCGCGAGTCGCACCGTGAGAACGACCCGCGCGTGCAGGACGCGTACTCCCTGCGCTGCACGCCCCAGGTGCTGGGCGCCGTGGGAGAAGGGCTGGCGTTCGCGGAGCGGCTGGTCACGACCGAGCTGAACGCGGCGACCGACAACCCGCTCGTGTTCGACGACGACGTGCTCTCCGGCGGAAACTTTCACGGGCAGCCCATCGCCCTGGCGCTGGACGTGATCGGCATCGCGCTCGCCACGCTCGCGGGGCTCGCGGAACGGCGGATCGAGCGCATCGTCAACCCGGACCTGTCCTCCGGGCTGCCGCCCTTCCTCGCCCGGGATCCGGGCGTCGAATCCGGGTTCATGACTCCACAGATCGCGGCCGCGGCGCTGGTCGCGGAGTGCCGGGTGCTCGCCACGCCGGCGAGCGTCCAGTCCGTGCCCACCGAGGGGAACCAGGAGGACATCGTCCCGATGGGCATGACCGCCGCATGGAAGGCGGAGCGGATTCTCGCGAACGCGGCGCGGATCGTCGCGGTAGAGCTGCTCGCGGCGGCTCAGGGGCTCGAATTCCTGAAGCCGCTCAAGCCCGGGCAGGGAGTGGGACGCACGTACGCGACGGTGCGCACGATGGCCGCGGCACTCGACGGCGACCGGCCGTTCACCGCCGACATCGAGCAGATCACGAGCGGCGTGCGGGTGGGTGCGTTCGACCCGGAGGCGGCATGAGCGGCCCCCGGGTCGTCCGCGCCCCCCGCGGGACGGTGAAGTCGTGCCGCGGCTGGATTCAGGAAGCGGCGCTCCGGATGCTGATGAACAACCTCGATCCGGAGGTGGCGGAGCGACCGCAGGACCTGATCGTGTATGGGGGCACCGGGAAGGCGGCCCGGGACTGGCCGGCGTTCGACGCGATCTGCCGCACGCTTCTCACCTTGACCGATGACGAGACCCTGCTGGTACAGTCGGGCAAGCCGGTCGGCGTCTTCACGACCCATCCCGAGGCTCCACGGGTCCTCATCGCGAATGCGAATCTGGTCGGGCGCTGGGCGACCTGGGATGTGTTCCGGGAGCTCGAGCGCCAGGGCCTGATCATGTACGGCCAGATGACCGCCGGGTCGTGGATCTACATCGGTACCCAGGGAATCCTGCAAGGCACCTACGAGACGTTCGGCGCCGTGGCACGGCGGCACTTCGGTGGATCGCTGCGCGGGCGCATCGTCGTAACCGGGGGTTTGGGAGGCATGGGAGGCGCACAACCGCTCGCCGCGACGATGAACGAAGGGGTGTGCCTGGCGGTGGAGGTGGACCCGGCGCGGGTGCAGCGTCGGCTCGAGACCCGCTACCTCGATCGCTCCACTGCCTCCCTGGACGAGGCACTGGGCTGGTGTGAGGAGGCGAAGCGCGCGGCGCGACCGGTCTCGGTCGGCCTGATCGGCAACTGTGCCGAGGTGCTGCCCGAGCTCGCGCGCCGGGGGTTCGTCCCTGACGCGCTGACGGACCAGACGTCGGCCCACGATCCCCTGAACGGGTACATCCCCGCGGGGCTCACGGTGGAGCGGGCGGCGGCGCTGCGACGGAGCGCGCCGGCGGAGTACGTGCAGCGGTCGGTTGCGAGCATCGCGGCGCACGTGGAGGCGATGCTCGCGCTCCAGCGTCGCGGCGCGGTGACATTCGATTACGGCAACAACCTCCGCACCCAGGCGCGGGACGCAGGGGTGACCGACGCGTTCGAGATCCCGGGCTTCGTTCCCGAGTACATCCGGCCCCTGTTCTGCGAGGGCAAGGGGCCGTTCCGGTGGGTGGCGCTTTCGGGCGACGCGAGCGACCTGCATCGCACGGACCGGCTGGTGCTCGAGCTCTTCCCCGAGCACGAGCACTTGCACCGCTGGATCCGGCTCGCGCAGGAGCGGGTGGCGTTCCAGGGGCTTCCCGCGCGCATTTGCTGGCTGGGTCAGGGGGAACGGGCGCAATTCGGCTGCGCGCTGAACGACCTGGTGAAGCGGGGCGAGATCAGCGCCCCCGTTGTGATCGGGCGCGACCACTTGGATACCGGCTCCGTCGCGTCACCGTTCCGCGAGACGGAGGCCATGAAGGACGGCTCTGACGCGATCGCCGACTGGGCGATCCTCAACGCGCTGCTCAATACGGCGTCGGGAGCGGCGTGGGTCTCGTTCCACCACGGCGGCGGCGTCGGCATCGGAAACTCGCTCCACGCAGGACAGGTGAGCGTGGCCGATGGGTCGCCGTCGGCGGGGCGGCGGCTCGAGCGGGTGCTCACGAACGATCCGGGCATCGGCGTGGCGCGCCACGCAGACGCGGGGTACGCCGAGGCGCTCGCCGCGGCCCGCCGTCATGGGATCCGGCTCCCGATGCGGGAGGGGGAGGGGGAGGGGGAGGGGGGGGCGGGCGACTGAGCACGCTGCTCGTTGGCGCGCGGCAAGTCGTCACCTGCCGGGGCCCAGCGCGGGCGCGCCGGGGCCGGGAGC
The DNA here is from genome assembly GCA_003220905.1 of Gemmatimonadota bacterium. GTDB lineage: Bacteria > Gemmatimonadota > Gemmatimonadetes > Gemmatimonadales > GWC2-71-9 > AG41. The sequence goes on from QHTS01000036.1 coordinate 5,166, forward strand.
TGGCGTCGTTCGAAGTCCTCGAAGACGCCGCGGTCCTGGTCGACAACGGGCGGATCCAGGCGGTGGGCTCGTATGCCGACCTGCGGGATGCGCATGCAGGGGCGGTGGTGGAAGAAGTGCGCGGCGTCCTGTTCCCCGGCTTTGTCGACTGCCACACGCACGCGGTGTTCGGCGCACCCCGGCTCGACGATCACGAGCGCCGGGCGCTGGGCGAGGACTACAAGACCGTGGCTGCCAAGGGCGGCGGTATCCTCCAGTCGGTGCGGGATGTGCGGGCGCGGAGCGAGAGCGAGCTCGTGGCGCTCTTGGGGGCGCGGGTGCGGGCCCTGCTCGCCCACGGCAGCACGACGATCGAAGTGAAATCGGGCTACGGGCTCGACCCCGCGAATGAGCTCAAGCAGCTGCGCGCCATCCGCGAAACTGCGGCCGCGGAGCGGGCTGCCCTCGTGCCGACGTTCCTTGGCGCGCACGAAGTCCCGCCTGAGTTCCGGGACCGCCGCGCCGAGTACATCCGGCAGGTGTGCGATGAGATGCTTCCCGCCGTGGCCCGGGAGCACCTGGCGGCGGCATGCGATGTGTTCTGCGAGCCCGGCGTGTTTGACGTCGGGGAGACGCGGACCATCCTCACTGCCGCCCGGCGGCACGGGCTGGCACTGAAGCTGCACGCCGACGAGCTGGAGGGCTCGGGGGGCGCCGAGCTGGCCGCCGCCCTCGGCGCCCTCTCGGCGGATCACCTCGCCGCGATCTCCGACGCCGGGATCCGGGCGCTCGCGGCGAGCGAGACGGTCGCGGTGCTCCTGCCCGCTACCATGGTGTTCCTCGGGGCTCGCGCCCAGGCGCCGGCCCGGCGTCTCGTCGAAGCGGGAGCGGCGGTGGCGCTCGCGACCGATTTCAATCCGGGATCGTCGCCGACGGTCGGGCTATCGCTGGTCATGGCCCTCGGCGTCTCGCAGCTGGGGCTGCGCTATGCGGAAGTCGTGAGCGCGGTCACAGTCAACGCGGCGGCGGCGCTCGGCCTCGCCACGGACCGGGGCCAGATCGCACCGGGGTTTCGCGCGGACCTCGTGTCTTGTGGCGTGTCAGATTGGCGGGAAGTCGCGTACTGGATGGGTGAACAGCTCGTAACCGCCGTCTGGACAGGAGGTTCCGCTTGTCCGCTCCCGGCGGGGCCCGTATCTTTAGGGCTCCATGTCAAAGCTTGAGAAGCTGAAGGAGAAGGCCCGGAGCCTGGAGGGCAAAGACCCGAAGGGGGCCATCGAGGCGTGGCTCGGGATCCTCAAGGGGCAGGACGAGGACGGGGATCCGAACCCCGACCTCGTCATTTTTAATCGCATCGGCGACCTGTATCTGAAACTCCGAGACCCGGCTCAGGCGGCAGACTTTTACGATCAGGCCGTCGACAAGTACGCCGAGCTCGGCTTCCACAACAACGCCATCGCGATGTGCAACAAGGTGCTGCGCAACGCGCCCGGGCGGCAGACGACCTATCTCAAGCTCGCCAAGCTGTACGCGTCCAAAGGCTTCATGGCCGAAGCCAAGCAGAACTTCGTCGAGTACGCCGAGCGGATGCACAAGGTCGGGAAGATCCAGCACGCCTTCGCCGCCCTGAAAGAGTTCGCCGACATCTCGGCGGAGAGTGCACACCTGCGCGCGACGCTGGAAGAGCACCTGCGCATGTACGGCGATCCCGAGCGGCGCCCGGGCGCCGGGACGGTGACGCCGGCGCCGCCGAAGGCCCAGCCGCATGACGACCCGGCGAAGTCGGGCAAGCGGAAGACGTCGAGCCTGGTGTTCCTCGACGTGGACGCCCCGCCGGTGGGCAAGGCGCCTGTGAAGGGGCGCGTCCCGCTCCCACCCAAGCCGGCCCTGGAGCCGGAGGCGGTCGCGGAAAGCCTGATCGAGCCGGTGACGGCCGAGCCCGATACGTCCCTCGAGATCGAGGCCACGAGTCTCGTCGAAGGGCTCGAGCCCGCGACCGGGGGAGGCACGCTCGAAGGGTTCGAGACGACGAGCGCGGAGTTCGGTGACATCCAGCTCGACGCCCAGGAGGTGCCATCGCTGCAGGATGAAGTTTCCCCGGAGGATATCCCCCCTCCGGCCGAGTTCGAGCCGACCATGGCCGAGGAGGAGAGCTCGCCCGAGTCCGCGCTGGAGCCCGAGCCGCTGCTGGAAACGGAGATCGAGATCGAGGCGCCTAAGGCGAAAGCTGCGCCCCCCCCCTCGGTGGCGCCGGTGGTGCCCAAGCGGCCCGCCGTCGGGGCACCGCCCCGGTTTGGGAGGGGGGGGACGGGTCCGAAGGTATCCGAGCCGCCGAAGGTCAAGCCGGTCGTCCCGAAGCGACCGGCGCTGCCATCCCGCAAGCCTATGGTGGAAGTGCCGCCGCTCGAGCTCGAGCCGGATTTCGACACCGGCGCGACCGACCAGGGGCACGAGGTCGACGATCAACCGCTGGCGATCGACGATGCGCGCGCAGGAGGCGGGCGCCGATCGGGGGCGATCGACCTGAGCCTGGACGGCGTGGTGACGCTGGGGGACGAACCCGGATCGCTCGTGTTCGCCAACATCGACGCCACGCCGGCGACGCCGACGATCGAGGAGCTCGAGGGGCGGGTGGCCGATGACCCGGACGATCCCGAAGGGCACCAGGCGCTGGGCGAGGCGCTGATCGAAGGGGGCGAGCGGGAGCGGGGCATCGAGGAGCTCGACCTGGCGACGACCGGCTTCGAGACCCGGGGGAACCTGCCGCGGGCGCAGGATCTGGTGGACGAGCTCCTGCGGCTCGATCCCAACAGCGTGCGGCACCGGCAGAAGCAGGTCGAGTTCGCGTTCAAGTCGGGCGACAAGGCGAAGTTGATCGACGCCTACGTCGAGCTGGCCGACACGCTGCTGCGGAGCGACCTCCCCGACAAGGCGCGGGCCGTCTACAAGCGCGTTGCCGAGCACGATCCCACCAACGAGCGCGCCAAGGCTGCGCTCGCGATGCTCGCGCCGGTGGCCACGCCGCCGCCCGAGCCGCCGGCGAAGCCGAAACCGAAGGCCCGGGACACGGAGGGCAAGACCGCGGCTCGAGACGCGAAGATGAAGGTGCGGGACGAGGCGGTGGAGGCGGGAGACTTTGTGGACCTGAGCGCGATGATTCTCGAGGAGGACCTCACCGTGCGCGACACGCGCATGAAGGTCGCCGACGAGGAGCCGACCGGGGACGAGGAACGGGACTTTCAGGAGATGCTCGCGCGCTTCAAGCAGGGGATCGACGAAAACATCGACGAGGGCGACTTCCAATCGCACTACGACCTGGGCGTGGCCTTCAAGGAGATGGGGTTGCTGGACGAGGCGATTGCGGAGCTGCAGAAAGCGCTGCGGTCGCCCGAAGGGAGGCTGAGGAGCTCGGAGGCGTTGGGCGTGTGCTTCGTCGACAAGGGCGCCTACGTTGTGGCGGAGTCGATCCTGCGGCGCGCGCTCGACTTGCCGGCCTCCGGTGACCAGGAGCGCCTGGGCGTCCTGTATTGGCTGGGCCGCGCGCTCGAGGAGCAGGGCAAGCGGGTCGAGGCGCGCGAGCTGTACGGCCGGGTGTTCGCCGTGGACATCCGATTCCGGGATGTGGGTGAGCGCTCCAAGGCGCTCGCCAAGGCGAAGTGACGTGAGCCAGCAGGTCGTTCCGGTCGCGCTGCGGGACCTCCAACGGCCGGTGGCCGGGGAGCTCGCGCGCGTCGCCGACGAGCTCGGGCGCATCATTGCCGCCGACTTCCCGATCATCGCCGACGTGAATGAGCACTTGGTGCGCATGAAGGGGAAGCTGTTCCGCCCCACGCTGCTGCTGCTTTCGAGCCAGGCGGCGGGCTCCCCGGACCCGCGGGCGGTGACGCTCGCGGCGGTCGTCGAGTTGATTCACCTCGCCACGCTGGTGCACGACGACTCGGTCGACCACTCCGCGCTGCGGCGCGGGATGCCGACGCTCAACGCGCTCTTCTCGCACCAGGTCGCCGTGATCATGGGCGACTACCTGTACTCGCGGGCGATCATCGAGCTGGTCCGCCTCGACGATCGCGAGCCCTTGCGGGTGTTCGCCCGGGTGACGAACGAGATGACGATCGGTGAGATGCGCCAGCTCGAGGCGCACGACAAGCTCGCCTACGGCGAGGAGCAGTACGACCAGCTCATCCGCGCCAAGACGGCCTCGCTCCTGTCCGGGGCCTGCGAGGTCGGGGCGCTCCAGGGACCGGCGGCGTATCGGGAAGCCCTGGCCCGCTTCGGCATGCGGCTCGGCATGGCCTTCCAGATCGCCGACGACCTGCTCGACTACACGGAGGCGGAGGCGGTGACGGGGAAACCGTCGGGGCTGGACCTGCGAGAGCACAAGGTGACCCTGCCGCTCATTGCGGCGCTCGGCGCCATGTCGCCCGCCGACCGCCGGCTCGTCGCCGAGCTGATGGGGGCGCCCGAGCCGGCGGACGCGCTGGTGGGGGAGGTGGTGCGGTGCGTGGCGGCGGCGGGGGGTCTGGATTACGCCCGGCGCCGCGCGCTCGAGCTGGCGCAGCAGGCCGACGCGGAGCTCGACATCCTGCCCCCGTCCCCTGCGCGGGACGCGCTGCGCGACAGCATTGCCTACGCCGTGGAGCGGCGCAGCTAGCCCGTGGCGCAAGGCCCGCGCAGGCCGCTATTTTACTTTGGCGTGCTGGCCACCGGCTTCGTGCTGGGCGGCTTCGTCCACTCGCTCCTCCGGCGCTTCCTGCCGCAGGGGCCGGCGAAAGAGATCTTCACCTGGTCGGTGACCCCTACGCTCGGGCCGGTCCACATGGACCTGCTGGTGGTGTCGATCACTCTCGGGCCGATCGGACTCGACGTGTCCTTGCTCGCGCTCGTGGGAGTGGCGATCGCCTACTACGTCGCCCGATCGATCTTCTGAAGCGAGGCGTGTTATGTTCGGGGACCTGTCGTTCAGCCACATCTTGATTCTGCTGCTCGTGCTGGTGCTGGTCTTCGGCGCGAAGCGGATCCCGGAGATCGGATCCTCGTTGGGGCAGGGGATCAAGGAGTTCAAGCGCAGCTTCAGGGACGTCACGAGCGACGATCCGCCCACTGCGCCCCCGCGCAGCGTCCAGCCCCCGACGTCGAGCCCCCTCTCCTCGGGCGACCCGAAGCGCCTGAGCGACTAGCTCTCGCTGGCGGTCGCCGGTCGGAAGATCTCGCGGCGACGGTCCACGATCTTGGCGTCGGCGCGCAGGGCGGCGACGAATTGCTGCAGCCGCGCCTGCTCGATGGGCCGGAGCAGCGATTCGCGTTGCTGGTCGCGCTGCTTCAGCCACGCGGCGGAGTCGGCGCCGGCGCGGGCGAGGGCCTGCAGCACGAACCAACCGGTTTCGTCCGCGATGACACCGCTGCGCTCCCCCTGTCGCAGCCCGAAGGCCACCCCCAGCACGAGCGGATTGCGCGCGAACTGCACGGGCGCGGTCACGCGAGTGAACGGGCCCAGCTTCTCGACGCGATACCCCCGCGCGCGGCCGGACGCTACGAGATCGCTGGCGTCGCGCAGCGCCGCAGCCGCCTGCCCTCCCCGCTCGCGCGCCACGACCTTCTTCTTCTCGTAGCGCGCCGCGTCGAGCACTCGGGCACGGATGCTCGCCAGCCGCGGCACGCCGGCCGCTTCGAGCGAATCGAGTCGGAAAACGTAGCTCGCCTGCGCTGCGTCGATCACGGGGCTCGTCTCGCCCGGTCGGGCGTCGAACGCCCATACGCTCACGTCCGGTACCGTGGACCTGCCGAGCGTCAGCCGTTCTCCTTGGATGAGCTTCGGCGCGCGGGCGAGCGGGAGGTTGAGCCGCCGGGCGGCGCTGTCCAGCCGGCTGCCGTCCGTCTGGTCCGCGGCCAGCCGGTCCAGCGTGTCCGTGCGCGCATCCACCGCGTCCAGATGCGCACCCTGGAGCAGGATCGGAACGAGGATGTGGCGGAGCCGTACCGAATCGCCCTTGGCGGAGTCGATCCGGATGAGGTGAAGCCCGAACTCGGTGAGCACGGGCTCGCTGAGCACACCCGGCGTGAGGCGGCGCACCGCCGCGGCGAACGGGGCGACGAAACCGGCGCCGGTCCGCTTCGCCCACCCCAGATCACCGCCCCGCGAGCCGGTTCCCGAGTCGGCGGACTCTTTTTTTGCTACGTCGTCGAACTTGGCCTTGCCTCCCGCGATCTCGGCCCGCAACGCGCGGGCGTGTGCACGCGCCGTCGCGCTGTCGGCGGCGTTCGGGATGCGCGGCAGCTCGACGTAGCTGAGCCAGGCGGCCGCGGGTCGCTTGAAATCCGCTTCGTGTACGCCGTAATAGCGCTCGAGCTCCGCGTCCGACACCGGCGCGAGCGAGTCCGGCACGTCCTCCGGGTGCACGGCGAGCAGCGCAACCGCCACTGATTCGTGTTGGTCACGCCACAGGCGCCAGAGCTTCGCGTCGGACACGTAGACGTCGGCCGTCAGGTACTCTTCCAGCTTGCGCTGCGGCAGGTAGTCGCGGTACAGCTGCTCGACCTGAGACGCGAACTCCGAGCCGGCGCTCGAGATGTAGCGCTGCCACTTGGTGATGTCGAACTGACCGTTCGTCTGGAAGGTCGGGTCCTGGAGCACCTGCTGCATGATTTGGGGCGGCGGCGAGCTGCGGGCGGCCTGGATGATCTCGTCGTCCGAGACCGTGATGCCGAAGCGGCCGTACGCCCGCTCGAGCAGGATCTTCTGGATGAATTGGTCGGCAACGCGATCCTGGAGCTGCCGCTCGTCCTCGCGCGTCAACCGCCCGCCTCCCTGCTGCCGCCGATACTGCTCGAGGGTCGCCTGATACTGCTGTTGGAACGGCTGGGAGCGCACGACCGTGCCGTCCACCTTGAGGACGACATCCTTGCCGCCGCCTACGATATCGGTGATTTGTCCGTACGCCATCCACCCGATGAAGCTGACCGCCACCACCCAGAAGACAGGCTTCGTGATCTCGCGCATCGCGCGCATCATATCCGGAAAAACTCCTACGAGAGCAGGTGAGAAGGGGCATAAGTCTAAGAACGACAACGCGAAAACTCAAGCGAGCGGGCGCGATTCCGATTGACAGCGCACCTGAGCAAACACTATCTTTGTCCAACTCCCCCAAGCACTTAGGGCGTGGCCTACACTAGCGAAATAGAAAAGCTGGAAAAGCGGTGGGCGGAGAACCCCAAGGGACGTAACTTCGCCCCCCTGGCCGACGCCTATCGTAAGGCAGGAGAACTAGATAGGGCCCTCGAGCTGTGCACCGCCGGTCTCGAGCGGCACCCCGACTACGTCAGCGCGCACATCGTCTTCGGGCGCTGCATGATCGATCAGAAGAACGACGCCGGCGCCGCCGACGTGTTTCGCAGAGTCCTGGCGCTCGACCCCGAGAACGTCCTGGCGCTCAAGATCCTGGCGGAAATCGCCGAGCGCGGGGGTCGGTACGACGAGGCGGCCGACTGGCTCCGCCGCCTGCTCTCGGCCGATCCGATGAATGGCGATGCGGCGGAGGCACTGGCGCGAGCCAAGGGCAAGGCGGCCCAGTCGGCGGCGAAGTGGGCCCCCGAGCCCGTCGCGCGGCTCGTGCCCGAAAGTGCCCGGCATTCTCCCCCTCCCCCTCCCCCTCCCCCTCCCCCGCACGCGAGGCCGGCGGCGGCGCCGCCTCAGCGCCACCGGGATTTCGTGATCGAGCATGCGTCGGAAGAGCCAACCTCCCCCACCCTCGACGCGAAGGGCGCGCCCGCCGACATCGAGACGTTTGACGGGACGCTCGACTTCAACGCGGTGGCGCACAACGCCGCCAAAGCAGACGGGATCGAGGTGCAGGAGGAGGTGGAGCTCAAGCCCCAGGACTTGGTGGTCGAGGGGCTGGCGCACACGCAGTACGAGAGCGGGATCTTCGCTACACCGCCCGGAACGGCGGAGCCGGGAGACGAGCCCAGGATCGATCTGCCGCTGATCATGCCCGACGACCTGCTGGAGTCCCCCGCGCCCCCCGCGCCCCCCGCGCCTCCGGCCCCAGCGGCCCCCGCTCCGGCAGCCCAGCGGGCACCCGCCGTCGCGGGGGCCGCTGGGGCCGTCGGCCCTCAGCCGCCTGCTGCGGTCGTGCTCTCCGACGACGATGGCGCTGCGGACACGGCCGCGCTGTCACGCGCCGAGCCGGTGCTCACCGAGACGATGGCCGAGTTGTATCTGCGACAGGGTCATCAGGAGGACGCCCTCCGCGTGTACCAGGCGCTCCTGGCGAAGCGGCCGGCGGACAGGCGACTACGGGGACGTGTTGCATCGCTGGCGGGCG
>QHTS01000246.1 GCA_003220905.1 Gemmatimonadota bacterium
GCTTCGCCACATTCACCGCCACCGCGACGACGACGCGGTCGGCGAAGGTGCGGGCGCGGCGGATCAGGTCCTCGTGCCCGCGCGTAATCGGGTCGAACGACCCGGGATACACCGCGATGCGGGGGGCGGGCGCCGTCATGGGGCGTAGATGAAGGTCACGGCGGTATCCCCGTAGCGCCGGGTGTCGTCGCCGGGAATCGGCTGATCTGCCGGATGCTCGATCGAGATGATGCGCGCGAACGGATTCACCCGGAACAGGGCGACGAGCCGCGCCGCCTGCGCGCTCGCGTACGGCGGGTCCGCGAACGCCACGTCGTACTGCCCGGGATGCAGCTCTTCCGCGTACTTGAGGGCGTCCACGCGATGGACCACCGTCCGGTCATCCACCTTGAGGAGCGTGATGTTGGCCTTGAGCGACGACAACGCGAGCCGGTGGATCTCGACGAAGTCCGCGCTCACGGCGCCGCGCGACAGCGCTTCGAGGCCCAGCGCGCCCGAGCCCGCGAACAGGTCGAGCACGCGGGCCCCACGCAGCGGGCGCTGGAGGATGGAGAACCACGCCTCGCGCACGCGGTCCCCGGTCGGCCGCACCTTGTCGCCGGACGGAGTCTTCAAGCGGCGGCCTTTGAACTCGCCGGCGATAATCCGAACCATTCCCACCCCCGCTCCCCCGAGAATGCGGAATTCGGAGTGCGGAATGCGGAATGTCAAGCTGAGCGTCGTGCAGCGAGCGACCTTCCACGGCAATTCCGCATTCCACATTCCGCATTCCGCATTCTCACTCACTTGGCGCCATCGCCGCCACCCGCGCCTGCAGCGTCGTGCGCCCCTGCCACTCGTCGCGCTCCAGCCGGAACGCGACGTCCAGCCGCTCCGCGAGCCAGTGGTCGGGGATCGCGTCGGCCCACTGGAACGCGATGGCGGGGAGCACCCCCGACGCGTCGTCCAAGGTGAAGCGCAGGTGGTTCGTCCCGACGCGCCGTGCGCCGACCGCGCGGGCCTGCCGCACGCCGAAGACCGGCGCGGGATTGCCCGGACCGCACGGCTCGAGATAGCGGATCAGCTTCTCCAGCTCGTCGCTCACGAGGCCCAACGGCAGCTCCAGGTCCACCCGCTGGGCGGGCACCAGGTCGTCGGGGCCCAGAAGCTCGCCCGCGACGGCGAGAAACGCAACACGGAACGCGTCGTAGCGCTCCCGCCGGACGGTGAGCCCCGCCGCCATGGTGTGGCCCCCGTACTTCTCGAGATGGTGCCCGACCCGATGCAGCGCGGCGTGCAGATCGAAGCCCGCGACGCTCCGACCGGAGCCCCGCCCCACGTCGCTCCCCTCTTCCCAGGCGATGAGAAACGTGGGCCGCCCGTAGCGCTCCACCAACCGAGAGGCGACGATCCCGATCACCCCCGGGTGCCAGGTATCGGCCGCGAGCACCAGCCCGCGGTCCTCCGGCCGCAGGACGCGCTCGGTCAGCTCCACGGCCTCGTCGAGGATGCGCTGGTCCAGCGCCTGGCGCCGGGCGTTCAGCGTCTCGAGCTCGCGGGCGATCGCCGCCGCCTCTTGCGGATCGTCGGAGAGGAGCAGCCGCAGCCCGTCGTTCGCGTCTCCGATCCGCCCCGCCGCATTCAAGCGCGGCGCCAGAATGAACCCGACGTGGCCCGACTTGATCGGCTTCCCCGCGAGGCCCGCCGTTTCGACGAGCGCCCGCACGCCCGTCCAATGCGACTCCGCGAGCAGCTTGAGCCCGTGGCGCACCAGGATCCGGTTTTCGCCCGTGAGCGGCACGACGTCGGCCACGGTCGCGAGCGCCACCAAGTCGAGGAAGTGGAGCGGCAGATGGGGGGACAACCCCAGCGCCGGCACCAGCGCCTGCGCGAGCTTGAACGCGACGCCGGTGCCGCACAGGTCCTTGTCTTCGGACGGGCAGTCGGCGCGCCGCGGGTCGAGCACCGCCGAAGCGGGAGGCAGCTCGTCACCCGGGAGATGGTGGTCGGTGACGATGACGTCGATGCCGGCCGCGCGCGCGGCGCGCACCGGCTCCACCGCGGTGATGCCGCAATCGCAGGTGACGATCAGCCCGGCGCCGAGGCGGCGCGCTTCCGCCAGCCCCGCCGGCCCGAAATCGTATCCGTCGCGCAGCCGGTGCGGGACGAACGCGTGGGCCCGGCCGCCGACGCTCGAGAGCACGCGGGTGAGCAGCGCCGCCGCACATTGGCCGTCCACATCGTAGTCGCCGTGGATCAGGATCGGGGCACCCGAGCGGACGGCGGCGACGATCAGCTCCACCGCCCGCGGCATATCGGCCCAGGCGTGCGGGTCCGAGAGCCGCTCGAGGTCGGGGCGGAGGAACGCTTTGGCGTGCTCGGGCGCGCCGAGCCCGCGCTGCACGAGGATGGCGGCGAGGGGCTCGGGGATGTGGAGGTCGGACGCGAGGGCCGCGGTGAGCTGCGGATCGGGCGGCGCCGCGACCGCCCAGCGGGCGGGGATCATTCCGGGGCGTACAAGAGCACGCCGCAGGCCTCGCAGCCTTCGATCGACGCGCCACGCTGGATCAGGGCCCGGCGCTGCGTCGGGACCGCCGTGAAACAGTGGCCGCAGGCGTCGCCGTGCAGGGCGTACAGCGCGAGCGGCGCCTTGCCGCGCCGAATCCGCTCGTAGCGCGCCAAGAGCGCGGCGCCCACGCCCGCGGTGGCGCGCTCCCGCTCGGCGAAGGCGCGCTCGCGCTCGGCGGCGATCTGCTCGCGCTTCCCCGCGAGCGCCTCGCGCAGCGGGGCCTGCCGCGCCCGCACCTCTTCGAGCGCTCGCTCGGCCTCCGCAGCCTTGTGCTCCGCTTCCGTCACCGCGTCCCCGGAGCGCATGAACTCGGCCTCTTCCTTCGCGAGCACCGAGCGCGCCAGATCCAGCTCCGCCATGAGGGTGGAGGCTTCCTTCGCGCCCCGTACCCACTCGAGGCGTTGGCGCCGCTGCTCCTGCATGGAGCGATAGTTGGCGATCTTGCCCTCCAGCTCGTCGCGCCGGTCGATGGCGGCCTGGATCCCCGCCTGCGCCACCGCGAGCGTGCGCTCGGCCGTCGCCTGCGCCTCGTCGAGCATCGACAGCTCGGGGGCGAGCGCGGCGAGGGCCTCATCGGTCGCCGTCACC
>QHTS01000248.1 GCA_003220905.1 Gemmatimonadota bacterium
TGGCCGAACAGCTCGCTCTCGAGCAGGGTCTCAGGGATGGCGGCGCAATTGACCGCGATGAACGGCTTGGCGCGCCGGGGTGAGAGGTCGTGGATCGCCCGCGCCACCAGCTCCTTCCCCGTCCCCGACTCTCCTTCGATCAACACCGTGGACGTCACCGGCGCCATCTGCTCTATCTTCACGAGCACTTCCTGGATGGCGGGGGATTCGCCGATGATCCCGGTGCGCTGCTGCAGCTTGCGGCGCTCGATCAGGCGGCGCACCGTCGCGGCCACCTCGGCCGGGTCGGCGGGCTTGTCGAGGTAGCCGGTGAGCCCGAGCCGGCGGGCCAGGCCCTTGGCGTCGGGCTCGGTCTCTTCGACCAGGCCGAGCGTCGAGACCGAGCGGTCGCGCGCCAGCGTGAGGAGCTGCGCGGCGCCGGACTCGTGCAGCCCGCCCGTCACCACCACGCAGTCGGGGGGCGGGTCGCGGCGCAGGGCCTGGCGCGCTTCGTCGAGCGTGGATGCCAGCGTGGTATGAAAGCCCGCCGCCTCGAGCGCGGCGTTGATGCGGACCGCGTGCTCGAGGTCGTCGGTGGTGATGAGGATGCGGTCAGGCATGTGACGGGGAGCGGGGAACGGGGAGCGGGGAGCGGTGAGTCGTTTGAGCCCCTGTCACCAATTCGACCGCGTGATCGAGAAAACCCTCGAGCACCGCGAGCCCGTCTGCCACACCACCGGGTGAGCCCGGGAGGTTCACGATCAACGTCTTCCCCCGCGTGCCGGCGATGCCGCGCGAGAGCCAGGCGCGCGGAAACCGCGGCGCCGCGGCGGCGCGCAGCGCCTCGGCGATCCCGGGCGCGAGCCGGTCCACCACCGCCTCCGTCGCCTCCGGCGTCACGTCCCGCTCGGTGAGCCCGGTGCCGCCGGTGGTGAGGATCACGTCCACCTCACCCGAGTCCGCCCAGCGCGCGAGCTTCCCCGCGATGCGGTCGGTCTCGTCGGGCACCACGCTCCGCACCGCCACCTCGTAGCCGTGCTCGCCCGCCCACTCGACGATGGCGTCGCCGGACGTATCGGCCCGCTGTCCTAGAGCGCCCAAATCGGAAACCGTCAATATCCCGATGCGCATCGCTTTATTTCTTTGTTCTCCGCGGCACGAACGGCAGCGCCACCACCTCCGCCGGCGCCCGCTTGCCGCGCACGTCGATCGTGAACCGGGTGGCCGGCTTGGCCTCTCCCGCCGGGAGGTAGGTCATCCCGATCGCGCAGTTCGCGGTCGGCGTCACGGTGCCGCTCCGCACCACGTCCACCTGCGGGCCGTCCAGGTACACGCCGTAGCCGTGCCGGGCGACGACCTTCGGCTCGGTCACCTTGAAGCCCACGAGCCGGCGTTTCACGCCCGCGAGCTTCTGCTGCTTCAGCGCCGCGAGCCCGGTGAAGGCGGCCCCCTTCTCGAGCTTCACGATCCAGCCCAATCCCGCCTCGTACGGCGTCACCCCGGCGTCGATGTCGCTCCCGTAGAGGGGGTAGCCCGCCTCGAGCCGCAGCGTATCGCGCGCGCCGAGCCCGCACGGCTCCGCCCGCCCCGCCCCGACCAGGGCGTGCCACAGGATTTCCGCGTCCAACGCGCGGCAGTACAGCTCGAACCCGTCCTCCCCTGTGTACCCGGTCCGCGAGATGAAGCACTGCACGCCGGCGACTTTCCCCTCGGCGAAGTGATAATAGGGGATCATCGCGACGCCGACGGGGGTGAGCGGCGCGAGCAGCGCCTCGGCCCCCGGGCCCTGCACGGCGAGCAATGCGGTGGCGTCGGAGATGTCGCGCAGCCGCACGTTCGCGCCCCGCTTCTGCGCCACGATGTGCACCCAGTCGGCCGCGATGTTGGCGGCGTTCACGACCAACATGAGCCGGTCCTCGAAGCGGTACACCAGACAGTCGTCCACGAAGGTGCCCTGCTCGGTGAGAATCGCCGAATATTGGGCCTGCCCGGGGCGCAGCGCCCCGACATCGTTGCACGTGACACGTTGCACGAAGGCATTGCGGTCGGGTCCGGTGACCTCGAACTCGCCCATGTGCGAAACGTCGAACACACCCACGTGCTCGCGCACGGCGCGGTGCTCGGCCGCGATCCCCGCCGGATAGCTGACCGGCATCTCGTATCCGCCGAACGGCACCAGCTTCGCGCCGAGGGCGACGTGGATGTGGTGCAGGGGGGTGCGCTTGGCACTGTCCACTTGAGTTCGTCGCTCCGGTGAACCCCGGGGCATGGCCCCGGGGTTGGTCTACCCTAGCCCATTAACGTCGCCAGAAGTGCCTTCTGCACGTGCAGGCGGTTCTCGGCCTCGTCCCACACGCGCGACTGCGGGCCCTCGATCACGTCCGCCGTGACCTCCTCCCCGCGGTGGGCGGGGAGACAGTGCAGGAAGATGGCCTTCGCGTCCGCGAGCTTCATGAGGTCCGGATCGACCGTGTAGCCCCGGAACGCGTTGCGCCGCGACTCGGCCTCCTCCTCCTGCCCCATGGACGCCCACACGTCCGTGTTCACCACGTGCGCGCCCTCCACCGCCTCTTCGGGGGCCTCCGTGATGGAGAGGCAGGCGCCCCCCCCCGCCGCCTTGGCGCGCTCGAAGATCGCGCGGTTCGGCTCGTAGCCCTCCGGGCACGCGAGGCGCAGCTCGAACCCCAGCACCTGCGCCGCCTCGATCCAGCTGTTCGCCATGTTGTTGCCGTCGCCCACCCAGGCGATCCGCTTCCCCTCCCACGTGCCCAGCGCTTCCCGCACGGTGAACAGGTCGGCGAGCACCTGGCAGGGATGCGACAGATCGGTGAGGCCGTTGATCACCGGGATGGTGGCGTGCCGCGCCAGCTCCGCCACCTCCCCGTGGTCGAAGGTGCGGATCATGATCCCGTCCACGTAGCGCGACAGCACCCGCGCCGTGTCGGGGATCGGCTCCCCCCGCCCGATCTGGATGTCGCGGGAGGAGAGGAACAGCGCCTGCCCGCCCAGCTGGTACGCGCCCACCTCGAACGACACCCGGGTCCGCGTGCTCGACTTCGCGAAGATCATCGCCAGGGTCTTGCCGGCGAGCGGCGTGTCCCGGTAGCTGCCGGCCTTCATCCGGCCGGCGAGGTCGAACAGCCGCAGGATCTCGTCCCGGGTGAGGTCGGTGACGGCGAGGAAGTCGCGTTTGTGTGAGGGGGAGGCCATGTATTCCCTGAGAGGCGAGTCAAAATGACAGGTTACGGCTGCTAATTCTACGCGCCCTGGAAGGGCGAAACAAGCGGCGGCCTAGAGGATGTAGCGGCGCAGATCCTCGTCATCCACGATCTTGCCGAGCCGGGCGCGCACCTTGTCTGCGTCGAAGTTGATGCGCTTCTCGGCCAGCTCGGGAAGGTCGAACAGCACGTCCTCGAGCAGGGTGGTCATGACGGTGTGGAGCCGCCGGGCGCCGATGTTCTCCATGCGCTCGTTCGCCTTGGCGGCGATGCGGGCGATCTCCTTGATGCCGTCGTGGGTGAACTCGAGCGTCGCCCCCTCGGCCGCGCACAGGGCGGCGTACTGCTTGGTGAGGGCGTTCTCCGGCTCGGTCATGATGCGGACGAAGTCCGCCTCGGTGAGCGGCTGCAGCTCGACGCGGATCGGGAAGCGCCCCTGGAGCTCTGGAATCAGGTCCGAGGGCTTGGTGGCGTGGAACGCGCCGGCCGCGATGAACAGGATGTGGTCCGTGCGCACGAAGCCGTAGCGGGTCTGCACCGTCGAGCCCTCGACGATCGGGAGCAGGTCGCGCTGCACGCCTTCGCGCGACACGTCCGGCCCGACGGTGCCCCGCTCCCCCGCGATCTTGTCGATCTCGTCGATGAAGATCACGCCGTGGTTCTCGACGCGGTCGAGCGACTCGTTCACCACGTCGTCCATGTCGACGAGCTTCTTCAGCTCTTCGTCGATCAGGATGCGCCGCGCCTCGTGCAGGTGCACGGTGCGGCGCTTCTTTTTCTTGGGCAGCATCTCCTGCAGCAGCTCGGTGAAGTTGACGTCCGTGCCCTCCATGCCCTGCGGCGGCTGCATCATCTCGAGCCCGGGGAAGCCCTGCTGCTGCACCTCGACTTCGACCTCGCGCTCCTCGAGCTTCCCCTCCTTGAGCTGCTGGCGCAGCTTCTCGCGGGTGCGGCGACGACGCTCCTGGGCCTCCACGTCGGCTTCGGACGCGGCGGGGGTGACGTCGCCCTTGGACGACACGACGAACAGCGGCCGGGCTGCTGCTCCCTGCTCCGCGCTCCCTGCTCCCTGGGGCGGGTGGGGAGGGGCGGCCGTCGCGGGTGCGGGGGTCGCGGGGAGGAGCAGATCCAGCAGGCGCTCCTCCGCGCGCGTTTCGGCCTGGGGATAGACGTCGTCCTCGCGCTCGGTGCGGACCATGTTGATCGCGACGTCCACGAGCTCGCGCACCATGGACTCGACGTCGCGGCCCACGTAGCCGACCTCGGTGAACTTGGACGCTTCGACTTTCAGGAACGGCGCGCCTGCGAGGCGCGCCAGCCGCCGCGCGATCTCCGTCTTGCCCACGCCGGTGGGGCCGATCATGATGATGTTGTTCGGCAGGATCTCGTCGCGGATGTCCTCGGGCGCCTGGGAGCGGCGCCAGCGGTTGCGCACCGCGATCGCGACGGCCTTCTTCGCCACCTCCTGGCCCACGATGTAGCGGTCCAGCTCCGCCACGATCTTCCGGGGCGGCAGCTCCTCGAGCCACGGCAGCGTCTCCTCCGGCGCGGCCGGTGCGGCAGGGAGCTTGTCCTCGGGCGTGCGGGTCGGCTCGGCCATCTAGAGCTCCAGAATCGTGATGTGCGTGTTGGTGTACACGCAGATCTCGGCGGCAATCTCGAGCGAGCGCTGCACGATGTCCCGGGCGGGGAGCTCCGACGACGTGAGCAGCGCGCGCGCGGACGCCAGCGCGTAGCTCCCCCCCGACCCGATGGCGAGCACGCCGTCGTCCGGCTCGATCAGCTCGCCCGAGCCCGAGATGATGTAGCCGTGCTCCCGGTCCGACACGACGAGCAGCGCCTCCAGCCGCCGGAGCACCCGGTCCGACCGCCAGTCCTTCGCGAGCTCGACCGCCGCCCGCGGCAGGTTCCCGGGGTAGCGCTCGAGCTTCTCCTCGAACTTCTCGAACAGCGTGAACGCGTCCGCGGCGGCGCCGGCGAACCCGGCGAGGATCTTCCCGCCTTTGAGCGCGCGCACCTTGTTGGCGTTGGCTTTCATCACGGTGTCGCCGATCGTGACCTGGCCGTCGCCGCCCAGGGCCACGTGGCCGTTACGGCGTACGCAGAGAATCGTTGTGCTATGAATTCGTCCCTGCAACTCTGCCTCCAACACTATCCCTCCCCCGTATCGTCCTCACCTCTTTGATCCCCTCTCCCGATGGGAGAGGGGAAACTCAGCACCAGCATCGTTCCCCCTCTCCTGAAAGGAGAGGGGGTCAGGGGGTGAGGACCTATGCCCGTGGATGGGCCTGGTGATACACCTTCTTCAGCCGTTCCACGGATGTATGAGTATACACTTGCGTCGTGGAGAGCGACGCGTGACCCAGGAGCTCCTGCACCGCCCGCAGGTCGGCGCCGGCGTCGAGGAGGTGCGTGGCGAACGAGTGGCGCAGCGAGTGCACGTGCAGGTCGCGGCCGCGCGCCAAAGTGCCCAAGAGGCGCTTGATCGCGAGCTGCACACCCCGCGGTGAAAGCCTCCGCCCGCGCCGCCCCACGAACACCGCCCGGCCGTCGCGCGTTCCCGTGCGCCCCAGCGCGTCGCGCTGGCGGTAGTAGCGGCGCAGCGCGCGTCCCGCCGGGCTCCCGACCGGGACGAGCCGCTCCTTTTTCCCCTTGCCGCGCACCTTCACCTGGTCCGACACGAGGTCCACATCCTGCTCGTTCAGCCCCGCCAGCTCGGCGAGACGGATTCCCGTGGAGTAGAACAGCTCGAGCATGGCGAGGTCCCGCGCCTCCGTGAACCCGCCCGCCTTCGCCCGGCGCTCCGCCTCGGCGAACAGCTGCTCGACCTCCGCGCGGTCCAGGTGCTCGGGGAGCGTGCGCTCCAGCCGGGGCGTCCGGGCCGCCTTCGCAGGGTTCACCTCCAGCCCGCGCGTCGTGTTCAGGAACCGGTAGAACGTCCGCAGCGCCGAGAGCGCGCGCGCGGCGGAGCGCTTGGCGAGGCCGCGCTGCTGCATCGCTCCCAGCCAGCCGCGGATCGCCAGGCGGTCCACGGCCGCGAAGCTCCATTCAGCCCCGTAGTAGCGTGTGCAGAACGCGGCGAAGTCGGCCACATCGCGGGCATACGCCTTCACGGTGTGGGGCGAGTCATTGCGCTCCTTCTCCAGGAAGGCGACGAACTCCGTTATCTCGGGAGGGGACGGAGTCACTGGTCGGGAGAACGCGGAACGCGGAAGGCGGAAGGCGGAACAGAAGTCCCAACCGTCAGTTCCGCGTTCCGCGTTCCGACTTCCGCGTTGATCAGGGTCGCGAACGCATCCATGTCCGCCAGCGCCCGCTCCACCAGGAGCTCTTTCTTACGCTGCTTGTCCTTCACCGCCCGCTCCAGCGGCTCGAGCAGGCCGAAGTTCGCGTTCATCGGCTGGAAGTGCTCGGGGTCGGCGGTGTGCACGTACCGGTACAGTGCGCCGAGCATCGTGGTGGGCGGGGGCACGACGGGGGCTTCTCCTCGGACCAGCCGTGCCAGATTGACACCTGCGAGGATTCCCGTGGCGGCGGACTCGGTGTAGCCCTCGACGCCTGTGAGCTGGCCGGCGAACAGCAGCAACGGATCGTCCTTGGCCGACAGGTGCGCCGTAAGCGCGCGCGGCGAGTTGATGTACGCGTTCCGGTGGATGCTCCCGAACCGCAGGAATTCCGCGTGCTCGAGACCCGGAATCATCCGGAACACTCGCACTTGCTCCGGCACCTTGAGCCGGGTCTGGAAGCCGACCAGGTTCCACATCTGTCCCGCCCGGTCCTCCTGGCGGAGCTGCACAACGGCGAAGGCCTCACCAGGGAGCCCCACCGGCTTCATCGGCCCGAAGCGCAGCACGTCGCGCCCGCGCGCCGCCATCTCCTCCACGGGCAGGCAGCCCTCGAAATAGGGCGTCCGGTCGAACTCGTGGTGCGGCTGGTACTGCTCCCCGGTGCGGAGCGCCGTGACGAACTCGTCATACTGGGCTTCGGTGAGCGGGGCGTTCCAGTAGTCGTCGCCCGCGCCCTTGCCGTAGCGCGACGCGCGGAACATGCGCGTGGTGTCGAGCGAGTCGGCCGAGACGATGGGCGCGATGGCGTCGAAGAAGGCGAGCGATGCGGCGTCGAGCTTTCGGGCGACCGCCGCCGCGAGCGCCTCGGAGGTGAGCGGGCCCGTCGCCACGATGCCGGGGGACGCGAGCTCGGTCACCTCGCCCCGGAGCACAGTGATCCCGGGGTGACCCGTGACGCGATCGTGCACGGCCTGTGCGAACGCGATGCGGTCCACCGCGAGCGCGGCGCCCCCGGGCACGCGGGCCTGGTCGGCCGCGTCGAGCACGACGCTCCCGAGCCGCCGCATCTCGGCCTTGAGCAGCCCGTGAGCGTTGGTGGGCTCGATCGATTTGAAGGAGTTGGAGCAGACGAGCTCGGCGAGCCGGTCGGTCTGGTGCGCCGCGGTCATCTTCACGGGGCGCATCTCGTGCAACGTGACCGCGATCCCCCGCTCGGCGAGCGCCCAGGCGGCTTCGCTGCCCGCGAGCCCGCCTCCCACTACTGCCGCCCCCCCCTTCAGCTCACCACCGACTCCGCCGGCGCCGCCTCCTCGACCGTGATTTCGTGTCCGCACTTGAGGCACTTGCGAGAGACCCCTTTGGTCTTGGTCTGCTTCTCTTCCATGCCGACGAACCCGCAGCTCGGGCAGGCGACCGGGACCGGGCGGGTCCACGTCGAGTAGTCGCACTCCGGGTAGCGCAGGCACCCGAAGAAGTTTCGTCCCTTCCGGGTGCGGCGCTCCGCGAGGTCGCCCACGCCGCACTTCGGGCACTTCACGCCCAGCGGCACGGGCCGGGTGTGCTTGCACGCGGGGAACTTGGTGCAGGCGAGGAACTCGCCGTAGCGCCCCGTCTTGATCACCATCGGCGCGCCGCACTCCTGGCAGATCTCGTCGGTGGGCCGGTCGGGCACCTTGTCGCGGCGCAGCGGCCGGGTGAAGCGGCACTCGTCGGGGTAGCGGGCGCAGGCGATGAACGGGCCGAACCGCCCGCTTCGCACGACCAGCCCGCTCCCGCACGTCGGGCATTTCTCCTTATGCAGGCCCGAGAGGTCGTGCACGTCGTGAATGAGCTTCTGCACGTCCACCGCGTCGAGCGCCTTGGCAAACGGTCCCCAGAAGTCGCCCAGCACCTGCTGCCACGCGAGATCGCCTTCCTCCACCTTGTCGAGCTCGTCCTCCATCTGCGCCGTGAACCCCACCTCGAACACATCGGGGAACGAGCGCTTCATCACCTGCCACACCGTTTCCCCCAACGGCGTCGGCGCGAAGCGGCGGTCCTTGGCGGTGGCGTACCACCGCGTCTTGAGGGTGGAGATGATGCTCGCGTACGTCGACGGGCGGCCGATCCCCAGCCGCTCGAGCTCCTTCACCAGGCTGGCCTCGCTGAAGCGCGGCGGCGGCTCGGTGAAGTGCTGGTTCGGCGTGATCTGCTTCACCGTCACGACGTCGCCCTGCGCGAGCGGCGGGATCGGGGGCAGGTCGTCGAGGGTCTTCCCTTCCTCCGGCTCGTGCGCCTCGTGATACAGCTTGTGGTAGCCGTCGAACAAGACCCGCGACCCGGTGGCCCGGAACACGAAGCGGCCCAGATCGAAGTCCACCTTGGTGGTCTCGAACACCGCGGGGGTCATCTGGGACGCCACGAAGCGCCGCCAGATCAGCTGGTACAGCTTGAACTGTCTCGAGT
>QHTS01000245.1 GCA_003220905.1 Gemmatimonadota bacterium
GACGTTGGGCTCGGGCGGACCGTCGCTCAGCGTGTTGTAGGAGCTCAGGATGACCCAGCCGAGCCGGGCAGCGGCATCTTGAAACAGCCTGAGCCCGAGCAGAGCCCGCCCCCGCGGGTCGAGGACGAACAGCACCGGCCAGCGGCGCTCGGTCGTATAACCCGGCGGGAGGTAGAGGGCGAACGTTTGCGAGGTGTCGGTGGCACTCGTGACCCGCTCTTCCAGGCGACCGGGAGGTGCCTGGGCCGCACCGGGGCGCGCGCCCAGCAGCCAGCATCCGGCGGCGACAATGACACGCGTGGACACGCGTAGAACATGGCATCGCCCGCGTCCTTCCGCCTGTCAGAATGCGCGAAAGCACGTCAACACATCCAGGGCGCGCGATCACGACGTACCTACCTTGTGTCGGCCTCCCCGCGAGGTCTAATTACCACTGCAGCCATCGACCCAGGACAGGAGGCAAACCCCGTGAAAATCCCGATACCCACGCTCGCGCTCGGCGCCGTCTTGCTCCCCGTCGCCGCGCCGGCGCAGGCCGCTCATCCGAAGGTCAAAATCGTAGCCCCCGCCAACGGCGCCACGGTCAGCGGGCCGGTGAAGGTCGTGCTCCAGGCGAGCGGCGTGGAGATCGTGCCCGCGACGGTGGAGCGGCCCGGTACCGGACACCATCATCTGTTCGTGGATCACGACCTGACGCCTGTCGACGACACGATTCCCCGAGGCGTGACCGGGATTCTGCATCTCGGCCGGGGGCAGACCGAGTTCGTGCTCGACTCCCTCAAGCCCGGCCCGCATCGCGTGATCGCCGTCGTGGCTGACTGGAAGCACGTTCCGCTGAAGCCGCCCGTGGTCGACACGGTGCGGTTCACGGTCAAGTAGCATGAACATGAGTCGGCCGCTGCTGCGGGTGCTTGTCATCGCCGCACTGGCATTTACGTCCGCCGCCCGCGGTGCGTGCGCCCAGAGCAGGTCGAGAGGATGGGACCCCATGACCTTCCAGAAGCCGAGCGACGCCGACCTGCGCCGCACGCTCGCAGCGCGGCAGTACGAAGTGACCCAGCACGACGGCACCGAGCCGCCGTTCCACAACGAGTACTGGGACAACCACCGGCCGGGGATCTACGTGGACGTCGTGTCCGGCGAGCCGCTCTTCGGCTCGCTCGACAAGTTCGACTCCGGCACCGGGTGGCCGAGCTTCACGAAACCCCTCGAGGCGGGCAACATCCACGAGCGGGTCGATCGCTCGCTCTTCACGGTGCGTACCGAAGTCCGCTCGGCCCACGCCGATTCTCATCTCGGACACGTGTTCGACGACGGGCCCCCGCCCACCAGGTTGCGCTACTGCATGAACTCGGCGGCGCTCCGCTTCATTCCGGTGGACCGCCTCGAGGCGGAGGGGTACGGGCGGTATCTCCCGCTGTTCCAGGCGGCGGTGCCGAAGGATCCGACGCCGTAGCGGCACGCGACCCGCATCGTTGGTCAGTTGTTGGCCCCCGCTCGACACTTCCGGCCGACCCCAGGGTGGGCCCGGTCACGGTGTGCCTTCCCTTCCGAGGGCATCGTGGTCGACGAAGTGCCCGGCGATGTGGACGTACACCAAGCGTGGGTCACGCTCGCCGGCTGCCAGCGAAGGGGGTTCGCATGTCCCACCGCAGGCGCGTCCGGCTTCTTGCATACACGGCCCTACTCGCCGCCGTCTCTTCCTGCGACCAGGCGCCGACTGCCGCCGCACCGGCCGACTCCCTCGCAGGCGAGAACCCCAATGGCAGCCTTCTCGCCGGAGGCACCTTCGGTGGCCCGCTCGCGGGCCTCACCGCTGATCAGCTCGCGTTGTTCACGCGAGGCAGCGGTGAGTTTCAGCGCGTGTTCACACCCGAGACCGGCCTCGGCCCGCTGTTCAACGCCGTCGGATGTGCCGCCTGCCACGAGGAGCCGTTGCCCGGTGGCGGAGGCGCCAACGACCCCGCCCAGGAGGGCGAAGACATCGAGGTCCACGCGACCGCGTTCCACCCTGGCGCGAAGTGCGACAACCTCGAAGCGGTCGGTGGCCAGGTCATTCAGAAGCAGGTGACCCCGGGGCTCGCGGCCCGCGGTATCGGACCGGAGCCCGTCCCCCCGGAAGCCACTCTGCCGACCGCACTGCGGACAACGCCGGACTTGTTCGGGTTCGGGCTGCTCGATGCTGTGCCTGATCAGGAAATTCTGGCGCTGGCGGATCCCAGCGATCGCAACGGCGACGGCATCAGCGGTCGGGTGCACCGGCTGCCGGACGGGCGAATCGGTCGCTTCGGGCGCAAGGCGCAGGAGGCGACCCTCACCGAGTTCAACACAGGGGCCTTCGTGATGGAGATGGGAATCACAAATCCCGGCCTCCTGATCGAGCAAACCCTCCACGGCACCCCCCTCCCGGACGGCGTCGATCTCGTCGGCGCCGAGCCAGAGCTCACGCAAGGCGAGTTCGACGCGGCGGACGGCTTCGTCCACTTCCTGGCTCCTCCGCCGCGGCTGCCGCTCGACCTTGCCGGGCGGACGGGGGCCGTGATCTTCGTCGGGATCGGGTGTGCCGCGTGCCACGTGCCCGCGCTTGTGACCGGACCGAGCCCGGTAGGGGCGTTGAGCCTCAAGATCTTCCTGCCATACACCGATCTCCTGCTCCACGACATGGGCCCAGCGCTCGCCGACATCTGTCTCGGCGACGCACTACCGTCCGAGTTTCGGACCGAGCCGCTGATGGGGCTACGGTTCGCGACGACGCTCCTCCACGACAGTCGCGCGGCAACCATCGCGGAGGCGATTCGCCTGCACGGCGGCGAGGCGAGCCGCACACGTGACCGGTTCCTGCGCCTGTCGACCGGTGAGCGTTTCGCGCTGCTGAAGTTCTTGAGAAGTCTCTAGTCTCGATGCTTCGCGTGCGCGCGTGGGGCAGATCCTTCGCGTCGCGCGCGTTCCGCGCGCTCGCTCAGGATGACAGCGCCAGGCGGCTACGGTAGAAGAAAGAGGGGTGTGGTTTCTCTTTCCTCTTTTCGCAGAGCGAGCGAGCCTGTCATCCTGAGCGTCCGCAGGCGCGAAGGATCACACGCGACCGACGCGGAGCGCCAGGGGCCAGCGCACGGTCCGGACCGCCGTCGTTGGCCCCCACGCGGCCGCGAGGTCGCGGCGGAACCCCCCGAAGGGACCCTGCCCTTCCGCCTGCTCCAGCGCCCACACCGCGGACCACGTTCCGACGTACCCGATGAGATCGTCGAGGCGCCAATCGAGCCGGATCTCGAACGCGGGCGCGGCGAGCTCCTCGAACGGGAACGGCAACGAGCGGTACCCGTCGTCCACATGCCGGCGCTCGGGCGGCCAGTACGACCTCAGGACGTTCCGGTAAAACGGCTGGATGACCGCGTCCACGTCGGCGTCCGCCGTGACGACGCCGTAGCTGATCACGGCGACGATCCCGTCGGGCCGGGCCACGCGCCGCACCTCGGCATAGTAGGCGGGGAGGTCGAACCAGTGGACGGCCTGCGCGGCCGTCGCCAGGTCGGCCACGCGCTCCGGGAGGCCGCTCGCCTCGGCCCTGGTGCACCGGTACTCCACCTTGGGGTGCACGGCGGCCCGCGCGATCTGCTCCGGACTCGCGTCGGTGGCCACCACGCGCGCGAACGGGCCGGCCAAGAGCACCGACAGCTGCCCCGAGCCGCAGCCCGAATCCCACGCGAGCCGCTTCGCGGGCGCGAGCCGGGCCAGGAAGTCGACGAGCCCGGCAGGGTAAGACGGGCGATGCGCCGCGTAGGCGGCCGCCACATCGGAAAAGTGATCCTTGAAGCGCCGTGACGACGTCACAGGTCCAGCTCCCAGGTCTCCGAGACGAGATCCTTGCCGAAGCTGTGGTTGCGCTCCTTGCGCCCGACGCGGAACCCCGCTGCCTCGTACAGGCGTCGGGCCGCGCGCAGCTCGCTCTGGGTCCAGAGCGTGATCTTGCGGTAGCCCGTCTGGCGCGCGAAGCGCACGCACTCGCTCACGAGGCGGGTCCCGAGGCCCGAGCCACGCGCCTTCGGCTCCACCAGCAGCAGGCGCAGCTGGGCCACGGTCTTCGAGCGCGCGACGAGGAACACCGAGCCCACCAGCTCGCCGCCCTGCTCCGCGATCCAGCACCGCTCGCGTTTCGCGTCGTAGCGCTGGGCGAAGTGCGCCACGATCTCGGCGACGAGCGCCTCGAACTGCTCGTCGTAGCCGTATTCCTGGGCATACACGGCACCGTGCCGGTGCACCACCCAGCCCAGGTCGCCCGGCTGTGGCGGACGGAGCAGGAAGGAGGCCTGGGGCGGGGGCTCCGCGCGGTCCCCCAGCAGCCGCTCGATGGTCTGCATCGCGCCCACCACCCGCGCCTGCGCGGCGGGGGGCAGGCGGCCGAGCATCGCAGCCACCTCGTCGTGCGAGCGCGCGTTGAGCGGCGCGAAGACCTTCCGTCCTTGCGCCGTGAGGGAGAGGTGGCTCTGCCGACCGTCGGTCGCGGAGCGGGTCTTGAGGACGAGCCCGCGCCGCTCGAAGCCGCGCAGGATGCGGCTCAGGTAGCCGGCATCGAGCCCCAGATCGCGGCCCAGCGCCGTTGCCGTCGGCGCGTCGCGGTGCGCGAGCTCGTACAGGACGCGCACCTCCGTCAGCGAGAACGGGCTCTGGTACGCCCCCTCGTGCAGCACGCCGATCTTCCGGGTATAGAACCGGTTGAAGCGGCGCGCCGCCTCCACGCGCTGCTCGACATCCCGCTGGGTCATGGCCCTGCGAAGCTGAATTATCTAGTTGACTCTGTCAAGTAATGAGTCCCCTCGCGGTGCTCCACTCCTGTAACACAGTTGCCACAACCGAAAGCCGCTGCGCGGGCCCCAGGGCATAAGTCAATTGATGCAA
>QHTS01000247.1 GCA_003220905.1 Gemmatimonadota bacterium
AACGACGGCGACTTCACCTGGGAGCGCTTCGACGCGCGCTACACCTCGGAGCTCGCCGACACGGTCGGGAACCTCGTGTCGCGCGCGCTCACGATGATCGTGAGCTATCGCGGGGGCACGGTCCCGCGCGACCCGAAGAACTACGATACTCCGCTCGAGGCCGCGGCGCGGGGCACGCTCGCGGCCTACGCTCACGCCATGGACGCGAATCGCCTGCAGGAAGGCGCCGCCCAACTGGTCGCGCTCGCGAGCGCCGCGAACCGATATGTGGAAGAGACGGCGCCCTACAAGCTCGCGAAGCAACCGGGCAAGGCAGCCGAGCTCGACTCGGTGCTCGCGAACCTGGCCCGCACCGTCGCCCGGATCGGCGTGCTGGCGCAGCCGTTCCTCCCCGCAACCGCAGGGACGGTGTGGGCGACGGTGGGGTCGCCCCTCCCCTCCCCACTGGAGCGCGTTCGGCTAAGGGAGCTGGACACCCTCGATCTGGCAGGGCGGCAGGTCCAGAAGCCGCCCATCCTGTTCCCCAAGCCTCGGCTGACTCCCGCCTGAAGCCCATAGCGACGTGATGCGGATCACGTTCGCTCGTGTTGACGGTTTTCCCGGCAAGCCGTACTTTAGACGTCCACTCGGGGACCGGACCCCACGCCCTGTCCGGGTTCTCCATTCGGCAGGTCCATGCAGGACCGGCACACGGTTGTGCCGGGTCGAAGCGTTTTCAGGCGAGGTCGTCGCGAAGAGATGCGCAAGAAGGCGGAGCGCCGCTGGACCCTCATGGTCGTGCCTCACGGCTCGGGCTCGTCCCGCGCCGTGGAGGTATCGCAGACGTTCGTCAAGGCGCTGGTCGGGATCGGCAGCGTGGTCGCGCTGACCTTCCTGGTGCTGGGCGTCGCCGCCATTTCGCGCGGGGTGAACATCACGCATAGCCGCGCGCTCGAGAACGAAAACCGACTGCTCGCCGACGAGATCCAGCGGATGCGCGACCGCATGACGGGACTACGCGACACGCTGCACCGGTTCAGCGAGCGCGAGCAGGAGCTGCGCTTGCTCGCAGGCCTCGCGCCCACCGACACGAGCGTGCAGCAGGCGGGCATCGGCGGACCAGCGGGCACCTGGTCGGAGCGCGACAGCCTCAAAGCGCTCGGCCCGGGCGGCCAGCAGGCCCTCGCGGCACGGACCGACGTCGATGCGCTCGCCCGGCGCGCGAATATTCTCGTGCGGTCGCTCAACCAGGCGTACGACTCGCTCTCCCACCAGCGGGAGCGGCTGGCGGCCACGCCCTCGATCATGCCCACCAAGGGCTGGCTCACGAGCGCCTTCATGCGCGAGCGCATCCATCCGATTCTTCACTTGGCGCGTCCGCACGAAGGCATCGACGTGACGGCGCCGATGGGGGCGGAAATCGAAGCGCCGGCGGCAGGCATCGTGACCGAGGTGCGGTGGGAAGAGGGCTACGGCAACATCGTCACTATGGATCACGGCTTCGGGCTGGTGACGCGTTTCGCCCACTGCTCGAAGATCCTCGTGGTCCGCGGCCAGCGCGTGAAGCGGGGGCAGGTGATCGCGAAGGTCGGCTCGACCGGGCTCTCCACGGGACCGCACCTGCACTACGAAGTCTGGGTGAACCGCAAGCCGGTGGATCCGATGAAGTACGTCATGCCCGATGCCATCGTGGACTGACGGGCGGCCGGGCGATCGGGGTGACGGGGGGCGCAGGGTGCTGCGCCCCCTGCGTCGTTTCTGGCTCCTCGGACTCGGACTCGCGAGCGCTGCGGGCTGTGGCGGTGCGCGGGGCGGGATCGAGCAGTCGAACGCGCCGAGCGGCGGCCGGGTGATCACCGCGGACGACATCGCTGCCTCCGGCGCGAAAACGGCGTGGGACGCGGTGCGCCTAACGGTCCCCAACGTCCAGCTGCGGGAAAACCGCGGCAGGCCCACGCGCATCCAGCGGCGGGGCCGCGCGAGCATTTACCTCGACGACCAGGTTCGCGTGATGGTGGACAATGTCCGCGTCACCGATATCCGTGTGCTCGAGCAGGTGGCGGCGTCAGACATCCTCACGATAGAGGTCCTGAGCGGGTTGGACGCGACGACGTATTACGGTGGCACCTCCACGAGCGGAGTGATCCTCATCAAGACGAAGACCGGCCCCACGCCTTGAAGGCGCTCGGGCGTCACGGCAGGCGGTCCGTGCACTGCACGAACTTCGGGTTGTTCTGCTCGTCGAACGGGATCGGCATCTGGATCGCATCCCCGAAATTGCCACCCTTGAACCAGGCGCCGTGCGGATACACGGTGGCCTCCGTGCGCCCGTATTGTCTCAGCAGCCGCCGCATGTCACCGAGCCGGTGGCCCGTGCCAAACATCCAGAACGCCCGCTCGCGGAACATGAGATCTTCACGCGCTGTCTGGACCACCGGATCCGTAGTGTCCGCAAGCACCGTCCCCGCGCCCGGCTTGTAGAGCGTGTCCACCGGCGCCGGCGGGTATAGCAGCGTGTTGCGCCGTAGGTCGTTAAGCTTGACCAGCCAGGTGGTGGGATCGCTCGGCAACGCCGCTTCGGCTTCGATCAGCCGCGCCTCGACCCCCGTGGCGATCCTGACAGGGCTCGTGCGATCCCATGTGCCCTGGCGGGTCACTTGCAGGTTGAAGGCGGTGTCGAAGATCCGATCGGGGCCTGTCTTGGTCCGGATCCGGGGATCCTTCCTGGTTCCGATGAAGTTGAGCCCGCCTCCGTCGCCGTTACCGACGGTATAGCGCCGCGCGCTCGAGTTCAGAGCCCACACCTGGTTGTCGCCCGAAACGACTGAATACGTCACATCATAGTGGAACGTGTCCGGCACGCCGGCGACGGCTGTGGAAGCGGCCGCGAACTGGCCGCGGTCGAGCAGCGCTCGGCCTTTCACCACCTGAGCGAGCCAGCGCACGCGCGCGCTGTCAGCACCGCCCAGGTTGTTGATGGCGGAGTCCGCGTTCGCCGCCGCGAGGGCGAACAGCGAGTCGTTGGACAGTGGGTCGCCGTAGGTGATCGTGCTGCCGGCGAAGCTGCTCAGCGGCACGCCGTTGCAGTAATGCTCACCTGCCAGGACCTCGACGTAGGCAATGAACGCGAACATCCGGGCGATGTTGGTGGCAGGTGAGGGCTGATACTGGCGCAACGCCTCGATCGTCGCACCGGCTTGCACCCGCACCCGGTTGATCGCGCGGAACGGCGGAGCATTGAACGTGTTCCTATCGTCAAAGATGCGCTGATCCTCCGTATTGCGCTGGATAAAGGTGTCTCCCGACAGCCACTCGTCGGTAATGAGGCCGCCGAACAAGAACAGCGGGTCCGCCCCGGCTCCGATCCCGGTGCCTGCGGTAGCTTGGGCGAGGCGAAAAATGGT
>QHTS01000251.1:0-3965 GCA_003220905.1 Gemmatimonadota bacterium
GACATCCGCGAGGACCGCCGGGAGGTACGGCAGGACCTGAAGAACGGCGATACCACCGCGGCGCGGCACGAGGCGCGCGACCTGCGGCAGGATCGCCGCGATCGTCGCCACGACGTGCGCGATGCACGTCGGGATCGGAGGGACCTGCGGCAGGATCGGAAGGACGTGCACGAGGACCAGAAGAAGGACACTACGCCGTAACCAGGACAGACCCTACTAGACGCACAGACGCGACAGGCTAGACGCACAGACGCAGCAGACGCACAGGGGAGAATAGTAGGAAGTGAGTGGGACTACCTGCTCACTCTAACTGTTCACCCCTGTGCGTCTGTGCGTCTACGCGTCTAGTCTATTCTGTCCAAATGCCTGTCCCTCCGCCGGGCGATCCAGTAGAGCGGGATGCCCAGCAGTAGTGTCAGCCCGCTCCACGCCCACGCGGTACCGATCGAGCGCGTCCGCGCGACCCAGCCCCAGGCCGTCTGCCCGAGCACCCCGCCACTGCTCGCGAACATCGAGTCGAGCGAGATGATGGTCGCCCGTTGGGCCGAGGGGATGTGGGCGTTGAGATAGGCCTGTTTTACGGGCATCGCGAGACCGATCGCCACTCCGTACAAGAGGTACAGCGATACGACTGCGAAAAAGTTCGTGAGCAGGCCGCACGCCACCGCCAGCACCGCCTGGGCCCCCGCCGAGACCATCAGCAGTCCGGTCCGCGTCCGCACCACGCGGGACAGCGGCGCGACGAGGGCGTTGCCCACGATGAGACTCAAACCGACGAGGGCGCTGATCACCCCGTCCACCCACACGAGGTCCCGCCCCAGGAGATCGAGGAAGTAGCGCTGCCAGCTGTAGAAGCCGAAGATCATGAAGCTCATGGAGACGAGCGACGCGAGCATCACGGGCCGGATGACCGGATTGCTCAGTCCGTAGCTGAGCCCCTCGACGAAGACGCGCCGCAGCTCCGCCGGCACCCGCCGCAGCTGCAACGCGCGCGGGGTGAAGCCGAGCTCCGGCATGCGGAACCACGCCAGCAGGAACAGCGGGACGACCAGGGCAGCCCGCACCAGGTACGGGATGTCGAGGCGGATCTGGCCCAGCAGGCCGCCGCCGATCGTCCCGACGAGCATCGCGGTCCCAAACAGCATCTGTCCCCGAGAGAACACGCGCTCGAGCGGCTCGTCGTAGCCGCTGGCCTTGAGGGCGTCGACGAGCCAGGCGTCGACGGCGCCCGTGTAGAACGTGTAGCCCAGTCCGAGGAACACCGAGACCCACATGAACGCCCAGAACCCCCAGCCGCGCCAGGCGATGGCCACATACAGGAGCGTGGTCACGAACAGCGTGACGAGGCAGAGCAGCAGCGACACGCGGCGACCCACCGTGTCCGCCACCACGCCGGTGGGAACCTCGAACACCATCGACCCGAGCGTGAAGGCCGCGTTCGTGAGCAGCACCTGCTGGATGTCGAGCCCGGCGCCCAGCTTGAAGAGGGTATCGATGCCCCAGATGAGCGACATCGCGAGGTTGAAGAGTCCCGTGATGGCGAAATAGGTCCGGATGATCGTGCGCGGGCCCCCCGTCATGCGGCGACCACCTGAGTGTCGGTCCATGCCTTGAGCGTTGTCGCGGTCAGGATCACGGCGCCCCCGATCACCGCGAGCGGGCCCGGCGTCTCGCCGTGCGCGAGCCACGCCCATACGGGGCTCAGGACCGGCTCGACCAGGAGAAACAGCGAGGCCTCGAGGGCGGGCACGCGGGTGATCGCGCGCGACAGGAACACGTAGGCGAGGCCGAGCTGAAACACGCCGAGGTAGATCACGATCAGCCAATCGGTGGCGCGCCCGGCCGCGAGCGGGAGCGCTCCGGGCAGGCACACCAGGAACACGATCAGATTGCCGCACGCCGCCGCGCCCGCGATCGGGCCGTGGTCCGTACCGCTCCCCCCAGGTCCCCCCAGTCGCGCCAGCCAGCGGTAGCCTGTGACCGTAAACGCCCACGCCACCGCGCTCCCCGCCGCGAGCACGTTGCCTAGGACGGGATCCGGCGCGGTCGCGAAGCGTCGCTGCCCGCCGACGAACAGCAGCGCCAGGCCCGCGGCCAGCACGCCCATGAGCGCCAGGTCAGCCGCCCGCACGCGCTCGCGCAACAGCCACGGTGCGAGCGCGACGACGAACAGTGGATTCGTCGCCTGGAGGAATACGGTATTGGCCGCCGTCGTCAGCTTGTTCGCGAGCACGAACAGCAGCCCCGCGGCCGCGTAGGCCACGCCCACGAGCCCCACGCGCCAGGTCCACCGGTGGCGCGCTTCGGGGATGAGCGCGAGGATCGCCACCATCGCCACGAGGGCCCGGATCGCGGCGATCTGCCACGCGCCGAAGCCGCACCACTTGATGGCCGCCCCCGCCGTCGAGAAGCACGCGGCGGCGAGCACGAGCTGCAGGCGTGCCCTCACGGCACTGTCGCCCGCAACCAGTCCCGTGCGATGGTCGCGATGTCCCGGTGCTCCACGTCCGCGAGGGCGTTGAGTCGTCGCATCTCGGCATCCGAGATGCGCCCCGCGAGCTGAGCGAGAGCGGCGGCGACTCCCGCGTGCCGTGTAAGCGCTGCTTGCCGGATCACCGGGGCGGCTTCATATGGCGGGAAGTAGCGGCGGTCGTCTTCCAGGACCACCAGGTCCAGGGCCTGGATCTGGCCGTCCGTCGAGTTGCCGGCGATCACGTCCACCTTCCCCTCCGCGAGCGCCCGATACGTAAGCCCCAGGTCCATCGCGGTGGGTGGGGAAGCAAACCGTAGTCCGTACACGCTCGCGAGTCCCCGGAAGCCGTCGGCCCGCTCCAGGAACTCGTAGCCGAATCCCGCCTTCCAGCGCGGCGCCAGGCGCGCCAGGTCGGAGATGCGCTTCAGGCCGTAGCGCATGGCGTCGCGGTGTCGCACGGTAATGGCGAACGTGTTGTTGAAGCCGAACGGCGTGCCCCACACGAGCCCGAACCGCTGTGCGTAGTCGCGCGCCACGGTGCGATAGGCGCTATCGCGATCAGCGACGGGCGCGTGCTTCAACACGGCCGTGTACGCGGTCCCCGTGTACTCCACGTACAGATCGATCTGGCCCGACGTGATGGCTTGATGACACACGAACGTGCCGCCCAGGTGGAAGCGCCGCTCCACGGGAAGCGCCGTGCGCCGCTCGATCTGCTGTGCCACGATCTCACCCAGCAGGTCGGATTCGGTGAAGTTCTTGGAACCCACCACGATCCGGTCGCGATGGGCGCACCCCGTGAGGAGCAGAGCGACCAAGCAGAGCCGCCGTCCCACCGTCCGACCGTCCGCCGGTCCGCCCGTCATGTCGCCCGCCACGCGAACCGTCGCTCCGCGACGCCCAGCAGCCCGTCCGCCGCCAGCGCCATCAGCGCCGCCGGCAGCGCCCCGGCGAGAATGAGCGTGTTGTCCACTACCGCCACGCCGCGGAAGATGTATACGCCCAGCCCGCCCGCGCCGATGGCCGCAGCGATGGTCGCCGTGCCCACGCTCACGACCGTCGCGACGCGCACCCCCGCCAAGATCACGCCGAAGCCAAGCGGCAATTCGACCAGCGTGAGCAGCTGCCAGTCGGTCATTCCCATCCCCCGCCCCGCCTCCCGCACCGCGGGGTCCACGCCGGCTACCCCTTCGTAGCTGTTGCGAACGATGGGCAGGAGCGCGTACAGGACGAGCGCGACGATGGCGGTCGTCGCGCCGATGCCGCCGATGAACGGCAGCGGGATGAGGAAGCCGAACAGGGCGAGGCTCGGCACGGTCTGGAACACGTTCGCCACACCGAGCACGGGCCCCCGCCACGCCGGGCGCCGCGTGAGCAGGACGCCCAGCGGCACGCCGATCACGATTGCGGCGCCGGTCGAGATCGCGACCAGATACAGGTGCTGCCCCACGAGTCCCAGGACTTCCTGCGAGTTGCGGGCGTAGAAGTCCCA
>QHTS01000251.1:4039-4534 GCA_003220905.1 Gemmatimonadota bacterium
AGCAGCAGCCCCTCACGCACGTCGTGCGTCACGAAGACCATGCCCTTGCCGAGCCGCCCCTCGAGCGCCGCGAACTCACGCTGCAGCTCCACCCGGGTAATGGGATCGAGCGCGCCGAACGGCTCGTCCAGGAGCAGGAGCGGCGGGTCGGCGGCGAGGGCGCGCGCCACCCCCACGCGCTGGCGCTGTCCCCCGGATAGCTCGTGTGGATGGCGCCCGGCGAAGGTGTCGGGGTCGAGTCCCACGAGGGCCAGCAGCTCGCGCACTCGCGCAGCGATCCGCGCCGGCGGCCACCCTTCGAGCTGCGGGACGAGCCCAACGTTCCGCTCCACCGTGAAGTGAGGGAACAGCCCCACTTCCTGAATCACGTAGCCGATCCGGCGCCGCAGACGCGTCACCGGCAGGTCGGCGGCGCGCTCCCCCGCGACCTGCACCTCGCCGGACGTCGGCTCGAGCAAACGATTGATGAGCTTGAGCGTCGTGGTCTTCCCGGAC
>QHTS01000250.1 GCA_003220905.1 Gemmatimonadota bacterium
TATCGCGTGTGGGCCATTCAGGACCAGAACAACAACCGCCGCCAGGACCGGCGCGAGCCGTTCGACACCGTCGCCGTCACGGTCGACTCGACGGCGAGTGCCGTGCTCTGGGCGTTCGTGCACGACACCGTCGGCCCGCGGATTCGCACCATCGAGTCGGTGGACTCGGTCACCCTCCGCATCACCTTCTCGGGGCCGCTCGATCCGGCGCGCCCGCCGGACACGGCCGCGGTGCGCGTGTTCGCGCTGCCCGACACGACGCCCGTCGGCGTGCGGGCGCTGTACCGACCGGCGCAGTTCGATTCGCTGCAGGCGCGGGCGCGGGCGGTGGCCGACTCGCTCACGCGGCTGCAGGATACGACGGCACGGCGCGATACGACGGCGCGCCGGAGGGTCCCGGCTCCGGCAGCCCCGCGGGCGCCCGGTGCGCGGGCGCCTCGAGACACAGCTGCCGCACAAGTCGACACCGCCCGCGTCCGCAAGCTCCTGAGCCAGCGCCCCGTGCCCTACGACCGGCTCGTCGTTCAGACCGCGCCGCCGCTCACCCCGGGGGCGAAGTACCTCGTGCGCGTGCGCCGAGCGATCAACTTGAGTGGCGTCGCCGCGGACGGCGTCGGGGTGGTCGAGATCCCCGTGCCGAAACCGGCGCCGCGCGACACCACCAAGGCCAAGGCGCCGTGACCGACCCCCGCCGCCGGCTGCCCGCGGTGGACGCCCTGCTCGCCGAGCCCGACGTCGCTGCGCTCGTCACCGCACATCCGCGCGGGCTGGTGGTGCGAGCCGTGCGGGACACGATCGAGCACGCGCGCGCCAACGGCGGCGCCGCGCCCTCCGAGGGCTGGGGCGCGGCCGTCCGCGCGCGGGTGCAGCACCTCGCCGCCCCGTCGCTCCTGCCGGTGATCAACGCCACCGGCGTGGTGCTGCACACCAACCTCGGTCGCGCGCCGCTGGCGCGCGCCGCCCGCGAAGCGATGACCCGCATCGCCGCGGGATATTCGAATCTCGAATACGATCTGGCGCTCGGTACCCGTGGCTCACGCCACGGGTTGTGTCGGGATCTCCTGGTCGAACTGACGGGCGCCGAAGACGCCGTCGTCGTGAACAACGCCGCGGGCGCTCTGCTCGTCGCCCTTTCGGCGCTGGCCCGCGACGGTGAAGCGGTGGTGTCGCGCGGCGAGCTGGTGGAGATCGGCGGCGCGTTCCGGATCCCGGATATCATGGCCCGCTCGGGCGCCACCCTGGTCGAGGTGGGGACCACGAACCGCACGCACTTGAGGGACTATGAAGGCGCGCTGACCGAGCGCACCAGGCTCCTGCTCAAAGTCCACCGCTCCAATTTCCAGATCACGGGTTTCACCGCCGAGGTCTCCGCGCAGGAGATCGCGGGGGTCGCGCGCGCGCGGGGCGCGGCGAGCCTGTACGATCTGGGCAGCGGGCTCTTGGTCGACCTCTCGTCGTGGGGCCTCGCCGGCGAGCCCACCGTGGCCGAGGCCCTCGCGAGCGGCGTGGACGCCGTCGCCTTCTCGGGAGACAAGCTGCTGGGCGGCCCGCAAGCCGGGATCCTGCTGGGCCGGCGAGACGCGATCGCGGCGTGTCGCAAGGATCCGCTGGCGCGGGCGGTGCGCGCCGACAAGTTCACGCTGGCCGCCTTGGAGGTTACGCTGGCCTTGTACCGGGAGCCAGAGCGAGCCCGCGCTGAGATACCGGTACTGCGCATGCTCACTGAAGACGTCGAGCAGATACGTCAACGCGCAGCGGCGTTACACAAAGACGTGGGCAAAGAGGCCGAGGTCGTCGAGGGTGAATCAGAGGTCGGGGGAGGCTCGTTTCCAGGCGCCAAGCTGAAGACGTGGCTCGTCCGCCTGAGCCCTGGCACCCGACACCTGACACCCGACACCTTTGCGGCGAGGTTGCGGGGAGGCGCCCCTCCCATCGTCGCCCGCATCGCCGACGATCGCGTCGTCCTCGATCCGCGCACCATCTTCCCCGACGAGCTGGAGACCGTGGCGCGGGCGGTGCGGGCCGCGCTCGATGCCTGACGCCCGCGCGGAAGCAGGCCGCCGCGCCGTCTTTCTCGACCGCGACGGCACCATCGTGGAGGACCCGGGATTCCTGCACCAGCCCGGCAAGGTCCGCCTCCTTCCCGGCGCCGGAGAAGCAATTCATCGCTTGAACCAGGCGGGCTGGCTCGTGGTCACCGTCTCCAATCAGGCGGGGATCGCGCGCGGCGTGTACGACGCGACCGCCTACGGCGCCGTGCAGCGCCGCCTCGCGGAGCTCCTGGCGGCACGTGACGCCCGGCTCGACGGCGCCTACTTCTGTCCGCACCATCCCGACATCACGGGACCGTGCGAGTGTCGCAAGCCGGGGGTGCAGCTGTTCCGCGAGGCCCAGGCCGCCCTCGGCCTCGACCTCGCTCGTTGCCGCTGGGTGGGTGATCGCTTGAGCGACGTCGAGCCTGCGCGGCGGCTCGGGGGGCGCGGCTTCCTGGTGGCGACGGGTCGCGGCGCGGAGTACGCGGCGCAGGGGCGCGCCCTCGGCGTCCCCGTCGTGGCGGACCTCGCAGCCGCCGCCGCCGAGATTGTGCGCGGCGGCTAGCGCCCGCAGATTGCGGGGCGACATGGAGCTGTGGAGACTGGTCGCGCTGCTCGCGCTCGCCCCGGGTGCCCTCGCCGCCCAACGCAAGCCCCCTCGCTGGACCGCGCGGGGGACCATCGCGCGAGGCGACACGGTGCGGGACTCCCTCACACGGCGCGACGTGCTCCTCCCGGCGGAGAGCACGTACGCGCAGGAGTGGCGGCTCGCCGGGCGAGCGGGCGAGACCGTCACGATCGACCTCGCCGCGGATGCCTTTGACGCGTACGAGTTCCTGCTCGGCCCCGGCTTCGAGGCCGCAGCGCCCCAGGACGACGACTCGGGCGGCCGTTGCAACGCCCGACTGACCGTACGACTGCCCCGAACGGGAGACTATTTCATCGTGGTGACGAGCAGCGAGCGGTTCGCGACCGGGGCGTTCAGGCTCACCGTCGTCGCCGGACCCAAGCCTCGTTCGCTCGCCGCTTGCGATCGGTGACGCCGGTTCCGGTGGCCGTGCTCGTCTCGGGCGGCGGCACGAACCTCCAGGCGCTGCTCGACGCGCTGCGTGATTCGCCGGTAGCACGGATCGCGCGCGTGGTCGCGAGCCGCGTCGACGCGGGCGCGCTCGAGCGGGCGCGGCGGGCCGGGCGAGGCGTGTCCACCGTCCTGCTCGCGCACCCCGACGATCCGGGCGAGGTCGTGACGGCCATCGGCGACGCCAGGCTCGTCGTGCTCGCGGGATACCTCAAGCGCATTCCGCCCGCCGCGGTCGCGCAGCTTCGCTGGCGCCTGATTAATATCCATCCGGCGCTGCTCCCGGCG
This sequence comes from Gemmatimonadota bacterium, assembly GCA_003220905.1. GTDB lineage: Bacteria > Gemmatimonadota > Gemmatimonadetes > Gemmatimonadales > GWC2-71-9 > AG41. Next base: position 3,400 of record QHTS01000250.1, read on the forward strand.
TTCGGCGGCCCCGGGATGTACGGCCGCCGAGTCCACGAAGCCGTGCTCGCGAGCGGCGTCGCGCTCACCGGAGCGACCGTCCACTACGTGGACGAGGAGTACGACCAGGGTCCGATCATCGCGCAGTGGCCCGTACCGGTCCGTCCGGACGACACGCCGGACATGCTCGCCGCGCGCGTGCTCGAAGTGGAGCATCGGTTGCTGCCGCAGGTGGTCGTGGAAATCGCACGGTCGGGCGTGCCGGAGAGGCCCGTCCGGCTCTCCTCGAAGGGTTCAGCATTCGTCACGGGAGACAAATTTGTTATCGATCTCGACACTGCAGCAGCGGACGGGCGGACTGGCGGACGGGCGGACCGCTAAGGCGGGGCTCGTCGCGTGCGTGTTCCTGTCCGCCCTTCCGACGGTCCGCCTGTCCGCCCAAGGCGAGGTCGACCGCCTCGCGCTCCGCTTCGCCTCCATGACCGCCGTCACCGGTCTCGAGCAGCCGATGGTGGACTCGCTCCGGGCGCTCTTCCCCGGCAGCACGCGCGATCAGGCGGGCAACGTGACGCTCACCCTGGGTCAGGGCTCCCCGAAACGACTCTTCACCTGCCCGCTCGACGAAGTCGGCTACGTCGTGGGCAACATCCTGCCCGATGGCTTCTTGCTGTTGCGGCGGGTGGGTGGTGGAGGGGGGGGCCGGGGGGGCCGCACGGCGTCGCCGCTGTTCGATCAGCAGCTCGAAGGTCACCGCGTGACCGTGTTCGGAGCGAGAAGCGCGGTGCCCGGCGTCGTGGCCGTGAAGTCGACGCACCTGACGCGGGGCCGCGTAGCGACCGAGGCGAGCGCGCCCGATCCCGTCTTCACCGTGGACAACGCGTACGTGGACGTGGGTGCGAGCTCCGTGGCCGAGGTGCAGGGTCTCGGGATCGCGGTGCTCGCACCGGTGTCGCTCGCCAAGCGGCCGCAACTCTACGGCGAGCGGCTGCTCGCCGCGCCGGCCGTCGGACGGCGTGCCGCATGTGCCGCGCTCGCCGTCGCGGTCCAGGCGAAGCCCAAGGTGAAGGGCACGGTCGTCGTCGCGTTCACGGTGCAGAGCCTCTATGCGAGCAACGCCGGCCTCGCGAGCGTGAAAGCCCTGCTCGGGCCGTTCGACGACATCAAGACCGCGGCCCTGCCGGCGCGCTACGCGGACACGGCGGTGGAAACGGTCGCCCTCGCCGACGCGGACCGGCTCGTCAGGGAAATCGTGCAATGGATGGAGGGACGATGATGGCGGTCCGAGGCTCGGTGCTGGCGGTGCTCCTTCTGTCCGCCCGTCCGCCGGTCCGCCTGTCCGCCCAAGATTCCGTTCGAATCTCCGAAGCGCAGGCTGTCCTCGCCCCGCTCGTGGAATCCTACGGCGTCTCCGGCGCCGAGGGCCCGGTGCGGGAGGCAGTGAAGCGGCTGCTGCCGGCGTGGGCCGTGCCCTCGACCGACACCGCGGGCAACCTTGTGGTACGGGTTGGCCAGGGCGGCCCGGTCGTCGTGTTCATCGCGCACCTGGACGAAATCGGCTTCCGCGTGACCGGCATCCGCGACGACGGCGCGCTCGAGCTCGAAACCCGCGGCGGATTCTTCCCGTCCCTGTTCGAGGCCAAGCCGGCGCTCGCGCACACGGACCAGGGCGACGTCGCGGGCGTCTTCATGCCGCGCGACTCCGGTTTCACGCGCCGCACCCCGCCCCCGCTGCGCGTCGATATCGGCACCAGCTCGCGTGCGGCGACCGCCGCGCGGGGCGTTCGCCCCGGAACCACCGTGACGATGCCCAAGCAATACGTCCGGCTCACAGGCACGAGGGCGACGGGCCGGTCGTTCGACGACCGCGTCGGCTCGGCCGCGCAGCTCATCGCGCTGCGGCGCCTGGACCGCGCGGCGCTCAAACACCAGGTGGTTTTCATCTGGAGCGTGCGCGAGGAGATCGGGCTCGAGGGAGCGGAGGCGGCGGCCGCGTCGCTCGGCACGACCCCTCGACGCGTCTACGCGATCGATACGTTCGTGTCCGCGGACTCACCACTCGAGCTGCCCAGCTTCGCCGTGGCGCCGATCGGGCGGGGGGCGGTGGCGCGCGCGCTCGACAACTCGTCCGTCACGCCCCCCGCCTACGTGGACTCGCTCGTCCAGGTCGCGCGGGCGCGCGGCGTCGCGCTGCAAGTCGGCACGACCAACGGCGGCAACGACGGATCCGTATTCACCCCGTACGGCGTGGTGGACGTGCCGATCGGGTGGCCGCTCCGCTACTCCCATTCCCCCGCCGAGGTGATCGACTTGAAGGACGTGGTGAGCCTCGCCGACATGATCCGGGCCGTGGCCGAGACCTGGTGAAGGCCCGAGCCCTGCTGTCGGTGTCGGACAAGCGCGGCCTCGTCGAGCTCGCCCGCGAGCTGGTCGCGCTCGGCTGGGAGATCGTCTCCACCGGTGGCACCGCGGAGGCGCTGCGCAAGGCGGGGATCCCCGTGATCCCGATCGAGCAGGTGACGGGATTCCCCGAGATGATGGATGGGCGCGTGAAGACGCTGCACCCCAAGGTGCACGGCGGCCTGCTCGCCCGCCGCACTCATTCCGGGGACCGCGCCGCGCTCGCCGAGCACGGCATCACGCCAATCGACCTGGTGGTCGTCAACCTGTATCCGTTCCGCGAGACAGTCGCGAAGCCCGGCGTCGCCTTCGAGCAGGCCATCGAGCAGATCGATATCGGCGGCCCCTCGATGCTCCGCTCGGCCGCCAAGAACCATCACGACGTCCTGGTGGTCGTGGACCCGGATGATTATCCCGTGGTGATCGCGGCGCTGAAACAAGGTGGACTGACCCCGGGCGCAAGCCCGGGGCTACGCAGGGACCTCGCCGCCAAAGTCTTCGCCCACACCGCCGCGTACGACGCCGCGATCCACGGCTATCTCACCAAGGATGCGCCCGGGTGGCCCGAGCGGATCACGCTCGCGCTCGAGCGCCGCCAGGAGCTCCGCTACGGGGAGAACCCGCACCAGGCCGCAACGCTGTACGCGACCGCGGAGCCCGGCATCCGCGACCTGGAGCAGCTCTCCGGCAAAGAGCTGTCGTTCAACAACCTGCTCGACCTGGACGCGGGGCTTCTGGCGGTCGCCCCCTGGAGCGCGGGTGGAGCGGACCGCGCCGCGTGCGCCATCATCAAGCACACGACGCCCTGTGGCATCGCGCTGGGACGCGCGCCCCGCGAGGCTTACGAGCGCGCCCTCGCCACGGATCGCACGTCCGCGTTCGGTTCTGTGATCGCCTTCAATGTGGCGGTGGACCGCGCGGCGGCGGAGGCGATGCGGGAGCTGTTCGTCGAAGGGGTGGTGGCACCCGCGTTCGCGGACGACGCCGTCGCCGTGTTCCGGGAGAAAAAGAACCTGCGGGTGGTGCGGCTCCCGGCCGAAGCGGTAGCCGGTTGGGACTGGAAGCGGATCCGGGGCGGGTTCCTCGCGCAGCAGCGCTCCCGCATCGCGCAGGTGATGGATGAAACCGGTTGGAAAGTGGTGACCCGGCGCCCGCCGAGCGACGGGGAGTGGCGCGACCTGCGCTTCGCCTGGGCTGCCGTAGGGGCGGTCAAGTCGAACGCGATTCTGCTCGCCCGCGACGAAGCGGCGATCGGGATCGGCGCCGGGCAGACGTCGCGCGTGGACGCCTCGTTTCTGGCGATCCACAAGGCGCGCCAGCAGGGTCACGATCCCACGGGCGCCGTGTTAGCTTCCGACGCGTTCTTTCCGTTCCCGGACGGGGTAGAAGAGGCCGCCCGGGCGGGCGTGCGCGCGATCATCCAGCCGGGCGGCTCGGTGAAGGACGCCGAGGTCGTGGCGGCGGCCGATCAGGCGGGTCTGGCGATGGTGTTCACAGGTATCCGACAGTTCAGACACTAACCCGTGACCAACGCATGACCGACCCACAGACGCCGGACGTCGCAGCCGACCGGCCTCCCTATCTGCTCGCGAGCCTCGTTGCCTTGGGCGCCCTCGTGCTGTACGTGCTGACCCTCGCGCCCACCACGCAGTACTGGGACGCTTCCGAGTACATCACCGCCGCACACGCGCTGGGGATTCCCCATCCTCCCGGGAACCCGCTGTTCGTCATACTGGCACATGCGTGGGGACTGCTCCCGTTGGGGGTCGACTACGCCCGCCGCATCAATCTCTTAGCGGCGGCGACGAGCGCGGCCGCCGCGGGCATCTGGTTTCTCATCGGAGAGCGGTGGTTGCGGGCCATCGTGGCGCCCGCAGGGCGACGCCGGCTCGTCGCGGCCGCTGGTGCCCTCGTCGGCGCCACGGCATTCACCGTGTGGAACCAGTCGGTGGTCAACGAGAAGGTCTATACCCTGAGCGTGCTGACGATCGCTGTGGTGCTCTGGCTCGTGGTACGGTGGGCGGACCAGCCGGTGAGCACCCGGCGCGATCATCACCTGGTCCTCATCGTCTACCTGCTCGCCCTCACGGCGACCAACCACTTGATGGGCGTCCTCGCGGCACCGGCGGTGCTCGTGTACGTTCTGCTCACCGACCCGCGCGCGCTGCTCCGTCCCCGATTCCTCGTTGCGGCGACGCTCGTCGCCCTAGTCGGGACGAGCGTCAACCTCTTCATCCCGATTCGGGCGCACCTCGACCCGTATCTCAACCAGGGTGACGCGACCACCTGGCCGGCGCTCAAAGCCGTCCTCGCGCGCGATCAGTTCGGCAAGCCCTCGGTGTTCGACAACCCGATGTATCCGCCCGGCCCCGAAAACCCGGGCCACACGCTCGTCCTGTACGGGCAGCAGCTGCTGAACTACGTGCAATACTTCACTTGGCAATTCGGCCGGGACTGGCTCCCGGGGGTGCAACGCGCGTTGGCGGTCCTGTTCGGAGCTCTGGGGCTCCTGGGTGCGCGGCGACACTGGCGCGTCGAGCGCCGGGCGGCGTTCACCATGACGACGCTGATGCTGACCCTCACCGTCGCGCTCGTGTTCTATCTCAACTTCAGGTGGGGCTATTCCCAGCCCTTCCGCGGACCCGGGCTGGAGCATGAGGTCCGCGAGCGGGACTATTTCTTCATCGCGTCGTTCGCGGCGTGGGGCGTGTGGGTGGGGATGGGCATCGCGACCCTGATGGAGTGGATCGAGGAGGCCGTCGCCGCGCGCGCTGGGGCACGCGCACCCGCGAGACTGTGGGCGCCGTCGGCACTCGTGCTCCTCCTCGCACTGGTCCCCCTCGCCGGCAACCGGCTCACCGCGCCTCGCAACGGCGAGACCCTGGCGCGCGATTACGCCCGCGACGTGCTGCAGTCGGTGGACCCCTACGCGCTCGTCGTGACGGCGGGCGACAACGACACGTTTCCCCTGTGGTACGCGCAGGAGGTCGATGGCGTCCGCAAGGACGTGAGCGTGCTCGTCCTGTCGCTCGCGAACACCGGCTGGTATCTGCGGCAGCTGCAGCGACGCGCGCCGGCGACATTTGATGCGGGCGCCGCGCCCGACCTGTACCGCGGCCACGTTTGGCCACGCCCGACTGCACCCTGGATGAGTCGCTACTATGTGGGCGGCTCCGACACGCTACCGGACTATGTGCCCCTGGCGCAGCCGGCCACCGGCTACCTCGGGCCGATCGCGGTCTCGCTCGATCCCGGCAGGCTCGGGCGCCCGTACCTCATGCGGTCGGACCTGGCGGTGCTGCAGATCATCAAGGACGCGCTGGGCAAGCGTCCCATCTACTTCTCCACCTCCACGGGCAGTTACGCGGACCAGCTCGGTCTCTCTCCCTATCTGGTGGGCGAAGGTCTGGTACGGCGGCTCGTGCCCCGGCCCGTCACGGCGAGCGACGGCGTGCAGCTCTTGCAAGGGCGCGGTTTCGTAAACGTGCCCCGGTCGGCCGCACTCCTGTTCGGGGTGTATCGCGGCGGTGAGACCGCTGCCCGACCGCGACCACGCGGCTGGGTCGACGTGCCGTCGCAGAATGGCCTGCTGGGATACGTCTTCGCGTACGACACGATCGCCGCGGCGCTGCGTGAGAGCGACCCGGCGCGTGCCGCGCGGGCGGTCGCCCTGCGGGATGCGATCCTGGCGAACACGACATACGCGCCCGCGGGCGGGCGCGCCATCGACAACTGATCCCCGCCGATCGAGCGAGCATGACCGACCCACAGACGCCGTACGTCGAAGCGGAGCGGCCTCCCTATCTGCTCGCGGGCCTCGTGGCGGTGGGCGCCCTCGTGCTGTACGTGTCGACGCTCGCACCGACCACGCAGTTCTGGGACACATCCGAATACATCGCCGCCGCGTACGCGCTCGGCATCCCGCATCCGCCCGGTAACCCACTGTTCGTGCTGATCGCCCACACCTGGGGCTTGTTGCCGCTCGCGGCGGGGTACGCGATGCGGATCAACCTGCTGGCGGGGGTCACGAGCGCGATCGCGGCCGGATGCTGGTTCCTGGTGAGCGAGCGCTGGATGCGAGCGTGGGTTCCGGCGCGGCTGCCGCGCCGCCTCGCTGCCGTGGCGGGCGCGCTCGTCGCCGCCACGGCGTTCACGGTGTGGAACCAGTCGGTGGTGAACGAGAAGGTCTACACGCTGTCGCTGCTCTCGATCGCCCTGGTGCTGTGGCTCATCGTACGCTGGGACGATCAGCCGGCCGGCGAGGGGCACGACCATCATCTGCTGATGATCGTGTTCCTGCTCGCCCTGACGTCCACCAACCACATGATGGGCGTGCTCGTGGGGCCGGCGGTCGTGGTGCTGTTGTTCCCGCCCCTCAAAGACCAGCGGCCGGCGGACGAGGCCGAGCGGCGAGTGGAGTGGTCGCAGTGGTTCGTATTCTGCAGCGTCTATGCGCTGATCGTGGCGAGCGGGCTCGAGAACGCAGGCCCGCTGAAGCTCGCCGCCGTACTATTCCTCGGCGCCCTGGCGTACGCCTTCGTCCAGGCGCGCAACTGGGACTTCGCCGTCGCGGTGCTGCTGGTCGCGATCGTGGGCGTGTCGGTCTATCTCTTCCTCCCGATCCGCGCGGCGCACTTCCCACCGATCAACGAAGGCGAGCCCACCACGCAGCAGGCGCTGTGGGACGTGCTCACCCGCCAGCAGTACGGCAAGCCGCCGGTGTGGGAGCGGCAAGCGACGCTCTGGGCACAGCTCGGGATGTGGTTCCAGTACTTCAGCTGGCAGTGGGGACGGGATTTTTCCGGCGCCATCCAGAACGGCCTCGCGGTGCTGTTCGGGGCGCTCGGCCTGCTCGGCGCGGGGCGCCACTGGCTGGCAGACCGCCGCCGCGCGATCGCGATGACGGCGCTCGTCGCCACGTTCACACTGCTCTTGATCTTCTACTTGAACTTCAAATACGGCTACTCGTGGCAGCCCGACAAGCAGATCCCGCGGGAGGTGCGCGAGCGCGACTACTTCTTCATCGCGTCGTTCGCGCTGTGGGGCGTGTGGGTCGGGATGGGCCTCGCGACCCTCATGGAATGGCTCAGCGAGGGGCTCGAGCTCCGCGTGCCGGATGGCGCCCGCCGCTGGAGGCTCGCGACGCCGGTGTTGGTGCTCGCGCTGATCCCGCTGTGGGGCAATCACCTCACCGCCCCGCGCAAGGGCGAAACGCTCGCGCGCGACTTCGCCTTCGACCTGCTGCAGTCGGTCGAGCCCTACGGCGTCCTCGTCACGGCGGGCGACAATGATACGTTCCCCCTGTGGTACGCGCAGGAGGTCGAGCAGGTCCGCCAGGACGTCACCGTCGTCAACCTGTCGCTGGCGAACACCGACTGGTATGTGCGTCAACTCCAACGGCGGCCGCTCGCCACGTTCGACTCGACGCAGGCGCCGGCGATCTATCGCGGCCGCTCGTGGCCCAAGCCCACGGGCAAGCTGCTCACCTTCTCGGACACCTACGTTCGGGACTCCCTGCAGCCGGTCTATTGGCTCGGCGAGCACAAGACGTATGCGAACCTGGGCGGTGTCACCGTCACCCTCGATCCCCAGCAACTCGGCCGCCAGTACCTCGAGCGCGCGGACGTGATCGTGCTCCAGGCGATCAGGGACCAGATCGGCAAGCGGCCGATTTACTACTCGCGCACCGTGGGCCCGTACGCCGACCAGTTCGGCCTCACCGGGTACCTGGAGGGTCAAGGCTTCGCGCGCAAGCTGCGCCAGCAGCCCCTCGCCGCGACGGACAGCATCAAGCTGCTGCCCGTGTTCGGCTTCGTGAATCTGCCGCGCACGGGAGCGCTCGCCTTCGGCGTGTATCACGCGGACGCCGCCGGGCGCCACCGCCCGCGCGGCTGGGTGGACCGGCCGTCGGAAGGGATCCTCGCGACCTACGGGCTGCTGTATCAGTCGCTGGCGCAGGCGCTGCGGGCGACCAAGCCGGAGGTCGCGAACCGGGCCCTGCTGCTCGCCGACTCGGTCTTCAAGAACACCAGCTACGGGTACATCCCCCCTGCCGAGCGTTGACCGGCGCGCGGGCGCTCGGCTAGGTTTGCCTCGAATTGGGGAGGGCTAGACCTAACTGGTAAGGCGGCGGTCTTGAAAACCGGCCTCGCTATGCGGGGCCGGTTCTCTTTCCGCAGGCTTCCGCACGAGGAAGCGCCAACGTGCCGCATGGGGTTACAACGGAGCAGCGGACGCTGAAACCGCTGCCGGTCGGGAGACAGCGTCGCTGGCTACGCGCCGCTCTATCCTCATGCATCAGCAACAGATACGCGATACTGTCGTCGCGCGCGCGCGTAAGCGTCGCTGGCTCCGTGCGGGGCGTGTCCACCGCCCCCAGCGCCTCCACCAGGGACCCATGCGGAGTCCTTCGGCTAGGCGCAGCAGTCCGGCCCCTGCGATACGGACCATGAACGCCAGGGCAAGCGGAAACGCCAGCCAACGGCCGGCTCCCTTCACCGAATCCGCCGTCGTTCTTCTTGCCGCTAAACGTAGACCGCTAATCTGTTGCGATCGTTAGGCAATCGCAGCCCCGCGCGTGTCGGCCGAGGGCGATTCCGCTACGCCTCGACATAAATCCGTTACGCGGTGATCCGGATCACGACGCGTTCGCGCTGTGGGTGCTATCAAGCAGTGAGCGTGCCGTGTGCAATTCGTCCCTGCGAATGTCGCAAAAGGGACGGGCGTTGCTGCATTCTGGGGATGGTCGCGACAGGACTCCAACCTGTGACCTCCGGCATGTGAGAGTCGTAGTTCTCGTGATGCCAAAAGAAGTGGAGGAAAACCATGGCATACCAGGCAGAAATCAGTCGTAAGAACCCGGGTTGTTTCCTGTTTTTGGTGGACCAGTCAGAGTCGATGGAAGACCCTTTTGGCGGCGGAGAGGCTGGCAGACGGAAGGCCGAGGAGCTCGCGACGATACTCAACAAGCTTATTCATAATCTGTGCATCCGTTGCGCCAAATCGGACTCCATCTACGACTACTTTCACGTCGGTGTGCTGGGCTACAGCGAAGAGAGCTGTAAACCGGCGCTCGGCGGTGAACTGAGCGGGCGCTCTCTGGTACCGATCAGTGAATTGGCCAGTAAGCCGTTGCGCATCGAAGAGAGAGTCAAGAAATCGGATGATGGCGCCGGCGGAGTGATGGACCAAACCGTGAAATTCCCACTCTGGTTCGACCCATATTGGAAAGGCGGCACTCCGATGTGCGCCGCGCTCAAGGAGGCTAC
>QHTS01000252.1 GCA_003220905.1 Gemmatimonadota bacterium
GTGATCGCGAGGACGCCTACCAGGACCGGCAGCGCGGCGGCGACCAGGGCACCGAAGGCGACGATCAGCACCGCCAGGGTGAGTGGCAGGGCGCGCTGCTCGCCCCGCTCGGTGTCCTCCGCGCTTATGGTGCGCACGTCGTGGTCCAGGGCGGGGAACCCGGTCACCATGATCTCGAACCCCTCGGAGCCCGGGACCCGCGCCAGCGCGTCCCCTATGGCCGCGCGCAGGTCGGGGACGAAACTAGCGCTCAGGTCATGGGTGGACTCCGGGGTGAGCGCCGCAATCAGGAACGTCGTGTGGCGGTCCTGACTGACGAAGCTCGACTCCCCGATCGAGCGGGCCGAGATCACCTCGCCCACGTAGGGGCGGCGTTCGACGGCGGCTTTGAGGGTGTCGAGCACGGCTTCGAAGCGGGCGTTGGTCCAACGGACCGGGCCGTGGACGACGATCGCCACGTAGTCGGCGAACGGTGTCGGAAACGCCTCCTTCAGGAGCTCGGTCGCACGGCTCGATTCCGTGGTCTCGCTCCCACCGCCCCGGAGCGCGAGCACCTGCTGGACATGACAGGCCCGCGGCCCGAACAGCAGCGCGAGGGCCGCCCATGCCACGATGACCCACCCACGCCGGCGAATAATGGGTGCCGCGGGTAACGCGAACACTTACGTGCCAAGCATAAGCAGGCCACAATCATAGAGACGCCAGCGGGCCAAAGCTAGCGGCGCGACGCCGTCCGTTCGCATATTGCGCGCATGCTCGAGCGCCGCATCCTCATTCTCGTCGCCGCCCTGGTTGTCCTGCTCGCGTCGGCTGCACTGTGGAACGCCTTCGTGCGACGGCCCGCGCGGGCGTCGGCCAGCGCGACGCCCGATACCGCGTCGGTGGAGAGCGTGGTGCGGACGGCGGGCCCGGCCGTCGATTCGGCGCCGGACACCGCGCGCGCGGCCGCGCAACCCGCCCCCGCCCCCGCCCCCACGGTGGTGCCGCCGGTCGGCGCCGGTGGCCCGAGCTACATCGTGCTCCTCGCCCGCTCCGAGATCCGCCGCCGGATCCGCGCCAGCGCCGGGAGCACGTATCTGAGCGACATCGTGGCCGGGAGCACGGACTCCATCCTGCACCGCTGGGACGGCCGCGTGTCGACGCCGGTGCGCGTGTTCTTTCCCCCAACGACCGTCGCCAACTTCCAGCCGAGCTTCCTCGACGCCGTGCGGAGCGCCTTCCAGCGTTGGCAGGAGGCCGGCGTGCCAGTGCGGTTCAACCTGGACGCCGACTCAAGCTCCGCCGAAGTGCGGGTCCAATGGCGCATCCAGTTCGAAGGAGAGCGCTCGGGGCAGACGGACCTGCAGTGGGACGAAGATGGACACCTGACCGGCGGCGTCGTCACGCTCGCCACCTTCGATGCCAAGGGGCAGCCGTTCGCCCCCGACGACGTCCGCGTGCTCGCACTGCACGAGATCGGGCACCTGCTGGGCCTCGACCACTCGCCCGATGCGGGCGACATCATGTACGCGCAGCCCAAGGTGCGTGACCTCTCACCCCGCGACATCCGCACGGCCTCGCTCCTCTACGACCTCGCGCCGGGCCCCCTTCGGGTCGGCAGCTGAGCCTCGGGGGGGGGCGTCGAGCTATATTGAAGAAAGGCGGCAGTCGGCGGATCCCATGGCACACCGCAGCATCATCTCATTCCTCACCCACGAAGCCCTCCCCTCCCCGGACGGCGGGGCGGCCACCCTCGCCCAGGCGCTGGACGCGCGGGTCCGCGAGGGGGAGCTGATCGAGAAACTTCCCGATCACGCAGTGCGCTGCTTCGCCTGCGGGCACCGCTGCCTCGTAAAGCCCGGACGCCGGGGGATCTGCAAGGTCCGTTTCAACCAGGATGGCACGCTCTACGTCCCCGCCGGCTACGTCGCGGCGCTGCAGTGCGACCCGACCGAGAAGAAGCCGTTCTTCCACGCCCTCCCCGGCTCCGACACGCTCACCTTCGGTATGCTGGGATGCGACTTCCACTGTGGGTACTGCCAGAACTGGCTCACGAGCCAGGCGCTGCGTGACGACGCGGCGGGCGTCGTCCCGACCGACGTCACCCCCGACGACCTGGTCCGGCTGGCGCTGCGGCAGGGAGCGAAGCTCGTCGGCTCGTCCTACAACGAGCCGCTCATCACCGCCGAGTGGGCGCTCGACGTGTTCAAGGTGGCGAGGGGCCACGGCTTGAAAACCGCGTTCATTTCCAACGGCAATGCGACGTCCGAGGTGCTCGATTACATCCGCCCCTGGACCGACTGTTACAAGATCGACTTCAAGGCGATGGAGGATCGCCGCTACCGCGAGCTGGGCGGCGTGCTCCAGCACGTGCTCGATGCGATCCGCATGGTGTACGAACGGGGATTCTGGCTCGAGCTCGTGACCCTCGTGGTGCCGGGGTTCAACGATGACGACGCCCAGTTGCGCCGGGCCGCCGACTACATCGCGTCGGTGAGCCCCGAGATCCCGTGGCACGTCACCGCGTTCCACAAGGACTACCGGATGACCGACCCCGACAACACGTCGGCCGAAACGCTGGTGCGGGCGTGTGAGATCGGGGCGGCGGCCGGCCTCAAGTTCGTGTACGCGGGCAATCTCCCAGGCCGGGTCGGGCGCTGGGAGCATACGTGGTGCCCCGACTGCGGCGAGTTGCTGATCGAGCGCTACGGGTATGTGATCCGGCAACAGCGGATCGGCGCGGCGGGCGGGTGCGTCGGCTGCGGCCGGCGGATCCCGGGCGTGTGGTCGTAGGGCTGTTGCTCGTCGCCCTGCAGGGCGCCGGTTCGCCTGCTGCGCCCCCTGAGCACCGCCCCGGGGCTCCCTCACCCGAACGGGCGTCGTTCAGTGCGGACAGCTTCGATCCGCTCGTCGAGGTGGGCATCCGCCGCGGCGCCTACCCCGGCGCGGCGCTGATCGTCGGCCGGCGCGACACCATCCTCTTTGGTAAGGGCTACGGGCACCTCACGTGGTCCGCCGCGAGTCGCGCGGTCGATCCGGACGGCACCCTCTACGACCTTGCGTCCCTGACCAAAGTCATCGCGACCACGACCTCGCTCATGCTGCTCGTGGAGCGGGGACAGGTGCGCCTCGATGAGCCCGTCTCGACCTACATCGCGGAGCTCCAAAAGCCGGAAACGGCGGGAATCACCGTGCGCCAGCTCCTCACGCACACGTCCGGGCTCCGGGCCGACATCCCGGACCCGGAGCTCAAGGCAATCCCCGACAGTGCGGCGCTCATGGTGCGGGTGCTGCGCGAGACCCCGCGCGTTCCGCCCGGCACCCGTATCATCTACAGCGATCTGAACGCGATCCTCCTCGGAGAGGTCGTGCGGCGCGTGGCGGGCGAGCCGCTGGACGTCTTCGTGGCGCGGGAAGCCTTCGTCCCCTTGGGGCTTCACCAAACGATGTTCCGGCCGCCGTCACGCCTGCGAGCCCGCATCGCGCCGACGGGGGTGTGGCGCGGGCATCCCGTCGCCGGCACAGTCAACGACGGGAGTGCGTTCAAGCTCCGGGGGGTGTCGGGCAACGCAGGGTTGTTCTCCACCGCGACCGATGTCGCGCGGTTCGCCCAGTTCGTACTGCGAGGCGGGACGAGTCTCGACGGCCGCCGCCTGCTTCGCGAAGCAACGGTTCGCCTGTTCACGTCTAAGGCGGCGGCGTTCGGAGCCAGGACCGAAGCGCGGGCGCTCGGGTGGCAGGCGATGCCGACCGGGGAGAGCGTGTCGAGCGCGGGAACGCTGTTCGGGCCGAGGAGCTACGGCCATACCGGCTGGACAGGGACCTCGCTCTGGATCGACCCCGATCGCGATCTGTTCGTGGTGCTGCTCACCAACCGTGCGTACGCGCCGCGCGCCCGCCGCCCGTTTACGGTGCTCAAGCAAGTGCGCGGGGCGGTCGCCGACGCGGCCGCGAGGGCGTCCGATGCGCCCTGATCGACCCACGCTCATCTACGACGGCGAGTGCGGGTTCTGCGAGCAATCCGTCGAGTTGCTGCGGCGGTGGGATCGGGAACACCGGCTTGCCACGCTCCCGTTTCAAGATGAGGCCGGCGTCGCCGCGTTCGGCATTCCGCTTCCCGCGCTCGCGGCGGCAATGCATCTGGTGCGCCCCGATGGTCGGGTGTTCGCGGGCGCGGACGCGGCGCCGGAGATTCTGCGCCTGCTGCCGGGGAAACGCTGGCTGGCGTGGTGGTTCCGGATCCCCGGCGTGCTGCCCGTGGCGCGTCGTGTGTACGGCCGGATCGCCCGCCAGCGACGGTGCCTGGTGCGCGGCTACGGGGCCCACTAGGTTCGGACTGTGGAAACGGCGGAGGGGA
>QHTS01000253.1 GCA_003220905.1 Gemmatimonadota bacterium
AAAACGACGCAGTCGCTCCGGGAGACCCCGCGCGTTCGGCCCGTCCGCCAGCCGGTCCCTGACGAAGGCGAGGCGGCTCGCTGCGCGCCGGGCTGCCGAGGCGCCCCGCTCGGGAATCCCCGTCGAGATCACCCACGCACGCCCCGCCGCGTGGTCCCACGCGATCACCCAGTCGTACAGGGCGAGCAGCACGTCGGGAACTTGAAAGTCGTCGTAGCGCGGCCGCGGGACGCGCTCGAGCATCATGCCCCAGTCGTACCCGACGTAGCCCGCGGCGCCGCCCTGGAACGGCGGGAGCCCCGCCACCGGCGCGGCAGCGTGTGACGCCACGAGCGCGCCGACATGTGCCAGCGGGTCCGCCACGACTCGGATCCAGCTCCCCTCCACGAGCTGCTGGGTGAGCAGCCCCTTGGAGCGCACCGCCGTGGCCGGGTCGGCCGCGAGAAACGAGTAGCGCCCCAGCTGCTCTGGATCGCTCGCGCTGTCGAGGAACAGAAGAAAGGGCATGTCCTGGAAGCGCGCGCATGTGTCGAGCGGGTCCGGGGCGGGCACGAGCTCATGGACCAGCGGTGCCACGGCGCTCATCGGCTCCCCTTGGCGCGGCCGGCGCGCGAGCGGGTGCGCGTGGACCGCTGGGTCAACTTCACGTGCTCCGGCCCGCGATCGTCCGAGGGTGTCAGGTAGCCCCACTCGAGCGCGCCCTCCTGTCGGTACGTCTTCCCCAAGGTGATGGCGAGCTTCGCCTTCATGAGCTCGCGTCCGAGGTAGAACGCGTGACTCGCTTCGTCCACATCGAGCCGCGCGAAGATCTCGTGGATGTCCGTGCCGCGTACGAACCGCTCGTTGTTGAAGACCGTGATCGTGTCGCGGTCGGTGAAGATGCGGAAGTTCGGGTCCGTGACGGCGCGCTGGAGCTCCCGCAGCTCGGCTTCGGCGTAGGCGAGGATCGCCGGGTCTTTTACGGTCACGAGCCGGTCGTCGACGCCTTTGGGGAGCGTGTTGTGGGTGACGGCGTGGTACATGAGCCGCCGCGCGATGTCGATCTCGCGCACGGCGCCGCGGGCCCAGGGGATCACTTCGGTCGTGAGCACGGAGCGCACTCCCAGCTCCTGACAGACGGCGAGGAGCAGCGCGTTCACGCCCGTCGTATCCGCGGCGGTGAGCTCAGTGATGTTCCCGACCCCCATGAAGAGCGGGGCGCCGGGGTAGCGCCGGCGCGTCTCCGCGTACCGCTCGAGCGAGCGCATGAATCCGAACCCGATCGGCTCGATGACGGGGTCGATGAGGTACGACACCCCCCACTGCTCGAGCGCGGCGACGCTCGGCTCCAGGGTCTCGAGCCCCTGGCCGAAATCGGGGATCACGACGACCCGCGCCGCGCTGCCAGCCAGCTCGCGCGCCACTTCCCGGTTGGAGGTGTTGATGCTCAGGACCAGCTCCGCGCCCGCTGCCACTGCCGCGCGGATCTCGCCGGGGTCGAACGAGTCGATGCTCACCCGCATCCCCTCGCTCACGAGCTCGCGCACCACGTCGCCCAAGTCGGGGAACGCGCGGCCGGGCGTGCAGCCGATGTCGATCACATCGGCACCGCTCGTGCGATAGTGCTCCGCCTCCCGGCGGATCGCCTCGCGCGCGAGGCGTGGCGCATTGTTCACCTCGGCTACGATTTCGATGTCGTAGCCCCCGTAATCGCGGGCGAGGGCGGCGCGCCCGAAGTATTCCGGGATCTGCCGCAGGTCCTTGGGCCCCTTCTCGACCGGGACCCCCACCCGCTGCGCGATCACGGTGGGGTCACCCTCGCACAACCCGGGGATGAGCACGAGGTCGATACCGGCCGGGACCTCGAGGAACCGGGCGATCCACGGGGTCGTCATCAGGGCGGCGACCGTGATCTTCATGACCGCCACCTCCCACGCGAACGCGGGACCCATCTCGGCGATGGTCCGTCGAAGCGCCGGCTCGGCGAGCTTCCCCGTGACGAACAACACGCGGCGCGGCGCGCGCACCGCCGCACCGACCGTCACCGCGGGTCGCCCGAGCGCACGAACTTGTTCGGCGTTCCTTCGAGCGCCCCGCCTTTGGGGCGCCACAAGACCGTCTCATCGATCTTGCGCGCGAGCTCGAAGTCCTTGTCGGTGATGCCGCCCGCCGCGTGATTCTGCAGCTTCACGATCACCCGCCCCCAGGTCACCGAGAGGTCGGGGTGATGGTATGCCGCTTCGGCGACGTAGCCGATCGCGTTCACGAGCATCAGCGTGGTGGGCCAGCCGTCCGTCTTGTAGTTGCGGCGGATCCAGCCGTCCTCGTACCACCAGCCCGGGAAGTCCTTCAGCTTCGCCTCGATCTGCGCGTCGGAGTAAGTCGGTTCTTTCGCTGCCATGACGGTCTCCTTCTCGAGGGCTAGACCACGCCCCCGCCGTTGATCATCAGCATCTGGCCGGTCACATAGGCGGCGGTGTCGGAGGCGAGATATACGGCGGCGTGCGCGATGTCCTCCGGCGTACCCCAGCGTCCGAGCGGGATCTTCTTGGAGATGCGTTGCTTCACCGCCGGATCGAGCTCGCTGCCGTACGCCGTCTCGATCCAGCCTGGGCCGAGTACGTTCACCCGGATCCGCGGCGCCACTGAATGTGCGAGGGCACGGCTGAAGGAGTACACGCCGCCCTTGGCGGCGCAGAACACCTGGGCGTACTCGCTCTTCAGCCCACCCCCGAGTACATGATCCCAGGACATGTTGAGGATGACGCCGCCCGAGGGCTGGACGTCCATCAGCTCGACCGCCTTCCAGGAGGCGAGTACCGTGCCGCGCAGATCCACGGCGAGAAGCCGGTCGAGCTTCTCGATGCGGGAAAGGCGAGCCGCGTCGCCGGTGAGGATGTCTGCTCCCGCGTTGTTCACCCAGACGTCCACGCGTCCGAACGTCCGGCGCAGCGCATCCCCGAGCGCGTCCACGTCGGCCTGCTCGGCGACGTCCGCCCGGATCGACTCCACGCGGCGACCCGCGGCGCGCGCGCCGTCGGCGGTCTCGTCCGCGCCGCGGCGGTTTGTCCGGTACGTGAGCACCACGTCCGCACCGGCCGCCGCGTACGCGAGGGCGATCGCGCGCCCGATGCCGCTGGACGCGCCGGTGACGAGCGCCACCTTGCCGTCCAGCGACAACACCCCCGGGGCGTCGACCGCATTGCCGGGGGATGCCGGCAACACTTCGTTCGGCTGTCGTTTTGACATCGCGTCTCCGAACGCCTAACCTACCGGCGGTTTCGGGACAGCCACAAGGGAGCGGCCGGAAATGCACCTCCTCATCAGCGTTGCCGGGCCCGCCGAAGCGCGCGCCGCGCTGCGCGGCGGGGCGGACGTGATCGACGCGAAAGACCCCCGGCGCGGCGCGCTGGGCCCCGTGCCCCTGCACCGGCTCGCGGCGATCCGGGCGGCGGTCGCCGGTGCGCGTCCCCTCAGTGCCGCCTTGGGCGACGCTGCGAGCGAGGAAGCGCTCGCGGGGGCGGTCGCCGCGACGGTGGCGGTGGGTGTCGCGTTCGTGAAGGTCGGTTTCGCCGGCGTCACGAGCGAGGCACGGGCGCGCCGCCTGGCGGTCGCCGCTCAGCGGCGGGTGGGGACGGACGGGGGGGGGACTCGGCTGGTGCTGGTCGCCTATGCGGACTGGCGGCGCGCGGAGAGCCTCGCGCCCGCGCGCGTCGTCGCCGTCGCCGCGGACGCCGGTGCGGCCGGCGTGCTGCTCGATACCGCGAACAAGGATGCGCCCTTGTTCACCATCGAGTCTCCCGCGACGCTGGCGGCCTGGATCGCGGGCGCGCACGCCGCGGGACTGTTCGCCGCGCTCGCCGGCGGTCTCCCGAGTCGCGGCGCTGCGAGCCTCAGCCGGCGCGGCGTCTCCCCCGACCCCCCCGACCCCCCAGCCTCCCCCTCGTGTGCTCGCCGGGAGGGGGGTCCTCCCGGAGCGCGACGTCGAGTTGCCCGAGATCGTCCGCCGTGACGATGAGATGCTCCACGCCGTGCGGGAGCGTGCGTAAGAAGTACCCGTCGACGAGCTTTTTCGCGCCCGCGTGCGCGGGCTTGAGCAACACCACGCGTCGTGCGCGGAGCTGTCCCGCGAGCCAGGCGGCGATGCTGTCGCTCGTAACCTCCCAGGAATGCGGCAGCGGATCCGCGGCCCGGAGCCAGCGGTATGGCGCGAGCACCGGTAGCCGGTTGGCCTGGAGGGCTGCGGCGATCCCGCCGTCGCCGTCGACCAGCGCGGCGTCGGGGAGGCGGGCGGCGAGCGCGTGCGCGTACTGGTCCATCCCGAGCACGGCCATCCAATGCGCCGCGTCTTCGCCGATCTTGATCCGCTTGAACATTTGGCGGACCGCCTCGGCGAACGGTCCGCCGCCCGGAAGCACCGCGAGCCGGCGCCCGCGTCGGAAAGCGGTCAGCGCTTCGATCACCAGCTGGAACGCCCCGGCTGTGCCGAGCAGCCCTCCGCCGACCTTCACGACCGTGTGGACCAAGGGGGTCTCGTCCGTCATGATGGGAACAGCAGCGCCACGGCCGCCGCGGGGGCGTGCCGCGCCGCGGGTCCGAGGGTGTCGGAGAGATGCGTGACTGGCAGCCCGATCCGGCGGGCGGCGGCGGCGGCGAGAAACTCACCGAGCCCCGTGACGACCACGCGCGCCAGCGCGGGCTGCCGAGCGCGCGCCCGCTCGAGGCCTGCGCCGATGCGTGTGACCTGTGCTTCCCACAGCGCATCCGCGATCACACCGATGTCCGGCTCGTCGAGCATCTCCCGGTCCGCGCACACGACTCGTGCCAGCCGCTCGCCGGCGAATTCTCTGGTGGTGGGGCGCCCGTCCGGAGTCGGGACCGAGTAGTCGGCGGGCGCGAGCTCTCCGCGCCAGACGTGCACGTCGCCCGCGAGCGCGAATCCCTCCGCCGCCACGCCGGTCGGCCGGCCACGCACCGGCACGGTCGGCGCGATCGCTTCGACCGGTGTACGCAGCGCGCCGGTGTACACGAGCTCGCCCTCCCGCAGCCGCTCCACATCGGTCCGGCCCCGCGCCATCGGCGCGCCACCCCGTATCGGAATGATGTCCGTGGTGGTGGAGCCGACGTCGACGAGCAGGCAGTCGGAGCACATTCGTCCGACGACGTGCGCGGTGGCGGCCCAGTTCGCCGCCGCCACCGCCAGTGGCTCCCGGCGCGCTTGCGCCGGCGTGCGCCACCGGGCGTCCACGCTCCAGACCCGCACGCATGCGTCCGGAAAGGCGGCCGCAACGGCGTCGAGGACGAACGCCACGCCCTCCCGCTTGGTGCGGAACAGCTGCGACAGCTCGGCCGTCATCGTGACGCCGTGCGGGTCGGCGGGTCCGGCGCCGACGTCGCGGGCGAGGTGCGCGAGCAGCGGCGCGAGCGCCGCGGGATTGCGCTGCAGCTCGTACGGGGCGGCGTGCGCGGCGAGCACCCGCGCGCCCGCGACGCGCGCCACCTTGGTGTTCACACCGCCGATGTCCCAGCCCAGGACGCCGTTCATTGCGGGTGATCCCCGTGCTCGACCTGCGCGCCGGCCGCGCGGTGCTGGCGCGCGGCGGCCGGCGGGACACCTATGCGCCGGTCCGCTCGCTGCTCGTCGCTGGCGGCGCAGGAGGGGCGGGCGATCCCCTCGCCCTGGCGCGCGCGTATCGCGACATCCTCGACTGCGACGAGTGGTACGTCGCCGATCTCGACGCCCTCGCCGGTGGCCCAGTGCAGCGCGCGCTCCTGGGGGCGCTCGCTGGTCTCCGCGGCCGGCTGCTCGTGGACGCCGCGGTCGCGACGCCCGAGCGGGCGCGGGAGCTGGTCGCGGACGGGGCGGCGCGTGTGGCGGTGGGCCTCGAGACCTTGCCGTCGTTCGACGCGCTCGCCGCGGTTGCCCGGGCGATCGGACCGAAGCGCGTTGTTTTCTCGCTGGACCTGCGGGACGGCGCGCCGCTGGCGGAGGCCGCGGTCTCCGGGACGCCGCTCGCGCTCGCACACGCGGCTGTCACCGCGGGCGCCGGGGCCATCATCGTGCTGGATCTCGCGCGGGTGGGCAGCGGACGTGGCGTGGACTGCGTGCTGGTGGAGGCGCTGCGGCGCGCCCACCCCCACGTGGATCTCCTCGCCGGCGGCGGGATCGCGACGCCGCGCGAGCTCGAACGCCTCGCCAACGCTGGGCTCGACGGAGCCCTGGTAGCGACGGCGCTGCACGACGGCAGGATCAAGCGGCACGACGTCGCGGCCGTGCGGCGCGCGGATCACCCGAGCGACTCGCGGTAGGTGGCGGACTGGCCGAAGTTCTCCTCGACTTCCACCTCCACGGCTCGTAGCGCCACCGCGCCGGAGGACGCGAGCTCCTTGCACACCCGGCCGGCGAGGTACTGCGCCAGCATCTCGACGGTCGTGTTGGGCACGGGGAGGAGCGCGCAGTCGATTCGGGGGAAGACGTAGCGCGGCTTCCCCGCCACCGCCACGCTCACGTCGATCTCGTCGGTGAGCCGCTTCATCAGGTCCTTCAGCATCGAGAAGTCGAGTACGTAGTGCGCCTCGGGGTCGAGCCCGCCTTCGACGACCACGCGCGTGCGATAGTTGTGGCCGTGCAACTTCTCGCAGCGATGCCCGGGGAACGTGATGAAATGGGCCGAGGCGAACACGAGATTGTCCTTCGTCACGGCGACCCTGAATTCCTTATGGGCGCCCACGCCACCCTCCTTCCAGCAGCACCACGTAGATGGCCGCGCCCGTCAAGTCCGCCGTGGCGCCGGGGTTCAACGTGTTGGCCTCGTCGCGGAGCTCCCGGTCCAGCGCGGCGGTCGCGTCCCGACCCGCCATGGTCCGGACGCCGCCCGCGGTGAGCACGGCGCGAGCGCGGCGCTGTACGGTGACCGCCGCATCGGTGCCGAGCTTGCGGGCGATGTGGGTGTCGGGAGACGTCGCGAGGAGCGCCAGATAGACCTCGACGACCGCCTCCCGCCAGACGAGCCCGTCGAACAGCGCGCGGCGGAGCCCGGGGGCGCCGATCTCGAACGTCGTCTCGAAATCGGTAGCGTACTCGCGGGCGATCGCATCGCGGTCTCGTGCCAGGGCCATCGCGTCGCGCAGGGTCGCCGTCGGCGTGCCGGCGACGTCTTGCTCGCTCGCCCGACCCAGGCCCCCCGGCGCGACGGATCGGATCGCCACGTAGGCGTCGCGCGCGTCCGCCACGGTGGTATCGGCGAGCGTGGCGGCGAGTTGAGCGCGCAGCGGCGGGTCGCCCGGCCGGAGCGCGGCTCGGGCCAGCGGGGCGAGGAGCAGCACGAGGCCGAGATTGGTATTGGACGGCGCCCAGCGGGCGGTGGCCTCGATAGCCGTGCGGATCGTGGCCCCGAGTGATCGCTCGCCCGCCGCAGCCAGGGCCGGGCCGATCGCCGCGGCGCTCGCGAGGAAATCCTCGTACGTCGCGTCGCGGAAGGACGCGAACGGGGAGACGTTGCCGGGCTTGGGGGCGCTCGCCTCCAGCAGGCAGGCGAGCTGCGCAGCGGCCGCCACGTCCGCCGCCTGCCGCGCGGGGGGGGGCGTCACCGCGGCGTCACGCGTCCGAGCAGATGCTCGACGATCGCTCCGGCGACGTCGCTGGACGTCGCTTCCTGCAAGCCGCGCCATCCGGGGATCCCGTTTACCTCGACTACGTACACCGTGCCGTCGCGCGCGGGCAGGAGATCGACGCCGGCGTAGTCCGCGCCGACCGCCTTGGCGGCGGCCAGCGCCGACTCGACCCGCGCCGCAGTCAGCGTGACGGCTCGCGCCCGGCCGCCGCGCGCCAGGTTGGTCTTCCACCCGGGCGCGGTTCGCTCGATCGCGCCGATCACGCGCCCGCCCACCACGAAGGCCCGCACGTCGCAGCCGTCGTGATCGATCGCCCGCTGAAGATAATACACGCTCCGGAGCGTCTCCAGCGTTCGGAACACGCGGAACGCCATCTCTTCGTCGCTCACCCGTACCATCCCGAGGCCCATCGAGCCGAACAGCGGCTTCACGATCACATCCCCGAGCGTGCGAAACGCCGCCATCGCCTCATCGGGATGCTCGCACACGACCGTCTCCGGCACCGGGAGCCCGGCGTGCGCGAGCAGCGCCGTGGTCCAGAGCTTGTCCACGGTGCGCTCGATCGCTCGGGGCGAGTTGATCACGAGAACCCCGCGCTCCTCGAGCGCGTGCAGCGCGTCCACCCGGACGATGATCTGCTCGAGCGACCCCGCGGGGATGATCCGCGCGAGCACCGCGCCGCAGGACGAGAGATCCTCCCCTGCGGCGGCGAAGCGCGGACCGGTCCCGCCGAAGCGCGACACCAGCCCTTCGTACGGGAACACACGCCCCTCGTGCCCCCGCTCGGCCAGCGCGCGGCAGAGTTGGTCGGTGTGCCAGCCACCCCCCTGACGCGCGGCGAGAATCGCGATACGCACCGTCGCTAGTTGGTCTTCACCCCGAGGAGCACGGTGAACCCGCCCGTCGCGAACGCCGGCAGGTCGCCGGCGACGGCCTTGAATCCTGCCGTGGCCATGCCCTTGTCACGTGCTTCCTTGGAATCCCACCGGAGGTCGGCCTCCCGATAGATCGGCGCCGGCTTGCCGTCGGCCGAGGGCGAGAACCTGATCAGCTCGACGCGCGTGACCCCGATCTCCTGTGCATGGGACGCGAACAGCGGCCGGTGGGTCTCGGCGTAGTACTTCTCGAACGCGGCCGTGTCCTTCGGTTGGTTGTACAGCACGATCACCGCCCACTGCACGCCGGCTGGCGCAACGGCGCTCTGCTGTTGCTGCGGCGCCGGCTTCGAGCACCCGGCTATGAGGACTAAGGCCGCAAGGCTGAGCAATGGACGATGCATGGATCGCTCCTTACTGGTTGGATGGGTGAGGGCGCGGCGTCTCAGCTCTCGAGCAGCGACGCGCGCAGCACCTCGGGGTTCACATGCCCGGCATGATACGTCTTCCCGCTCTGCACGCTCGTCAGCCACACCTCGGCGGGGCTGAAGAGCAGCGGATCGATCTTGTAGAAGTCGCCGTCGTACCGCTTGAAGATGTCGGAGAACGGCGTGCCGTAGTCCTTCGACGCCGACGCGGGAATCTTGGGAACGAGCTCGGTGAGCTCCGCGTCGTCGGCCCGGACGGCATAGCGCGCCTGGCCGCCGTACAGGATGCAGTCGTTGGTGCGGCCGATCGCCCGAAGATCGTCTTTCGCGACCGGTGGGAGGGGCGCGGTGCCGATCCCGCTCACGATCCTGGTCACGTCGAAGCCGAGCGCGTCCATCTTGTGCAAGCCCGTTTCGAGGATGCGTGCGGCGATCTGCACACCTCCGGCGAGGCTCGCCGTCGGCGCGACGACGAATGTGAGCTGAGACGGCGCGAGCCTCGCCTTCTGTCCGACCCAGGTGGCGACCTCGTCACTGGGCGCCGTGCGCGTCTCGAGCACCAGCACGCCGCGCTCCGCTCGTTCGGCGTAGCCGAGCTTCGCAAAGAGCTCCTCTTCGACCCGCGCGTGAGCGCGCAATGGCCCGGACCCCATCGCGAAGTATTTGCCGACTTGGATGGCCCAGCCGGCATATTGGGACGCCATGCAGCTGACGGCGGGGTGATCCGTCCACACGCGGATGCCGGGCCAGGTGTCGTCACCGATCGAGACCGGTGGGTACGCAATGTCGGCGAGCCCGCCCGTGCAGATCTCGGACAGCGCGCGCCCGGCGCCGAACCCGCCCGGCGCGTCGATCCCTGCGTCGATGACGCGCGCGCCCCCCGGAAGCGTCCGCACGCCG
>QHTS01000254.1 GCA_003220905.1 Gemmatimonadota bacterium
CGAACCGCCGCCGCTGCAGGTCCGGCGTCACCCTGCCCCCGCGGACCGTCTCGAGCCGGTCCGTCACACCGCGCGTCTGCGCAAGCATCAGGGCCAGGCGCAGCGCGTTCGTGGCCGCGTCCACCAACGTCACCTGCGCTCCCAGCTCCGCACAGCGGACGGCCATCCACCCGGCGCCCCCGGCATAGTCCAGCACGCGGCGCCCACGCAGGTCGGCGGGGAGGAGACGCTCGAAGACGCCGAACGTCGTCCGATTGTAGGCTGCTTCGCTACCCCGGATATACTGCGCCAGGACTTGAGGCGTTGGCTTCGCTCGAGTCCAGTGATCTTCCGGGTAGGTCGCTCCTGACATCAATGCCGGTCCGCGCGAAGTGTGAGTGCCGAGACGGGGTTACGGGTTGCTACCCCGATATGGGCAGGACGGACGGCACGTGTGTTGCGCCGGCGCGACAAACGACAAAGGCGGCGGGGCCAATCCCCGCCGCCTCGATGCCTCGATGGGTGCGGCCGTCAGCTCGCGGCCGCAGGTGCCGGGTAGACGCTTACCCTGAACCGCTTCTTGTTCTTGTGCTCGAACTTGACCTGGCCGTCCACCACAGTGAACAGCGAGTCGTCGGACGCCCGGCGGACGTTCGTCCCGGGATGGAATTTCGTGCCCCGCTGCCTGACGATGATCGTCCCCGCGGTGACGAACTCCCCGGCGAAGCGCTTCACGCCGAGGTACTTGGGTCCGGAGTCGCGGCCGTTGCGAGAGGAACCGACACCCTTCTTGTGAGCCATGCCAGTGTCACTCAGTCCTTGAGCTTGACGTCCGCGATCTTCACTTCGGTGAACGGCTGCCGGTGCCCGGCGTGGCGCCGGTATCCGGTGCGGCGCGCGAACCGGTAGATCTTGATCTTCTCGCCCTTCCCATGGCGCACGACCTCGGCCGTGACTCTGGCCCCCTTGACCACGGGCTTCCCGGCGTGTACGTGCTTGCCGTCGCTCGCGAGCAGCACGCGATCGAACGTCACTTTGCTCCCCGGCTCGGCCTCGAGCAGCGGGATCTTGATGGTGACTCCCGGTTCGGCCCGAAACTGGGCGCCGCCGGTCGAGAAAATGGCGTAGGTCATGAGCGCGGAACTCTAATCGCCGCCTAGGCTTCGGTCAAGGGAGCCGGGCGCGGGGCGCGGGGAGCGGGGAGCAGTCTTATCCGATGCGGCGCATGGTGCTGCTCCGTGCTCCCAGCTCCCGCTCCCATTCACGCCACCGCATACTGTTCAGTCACGTCTCTCCCCGCCGGCTTTGCCATCATCCGGAATTCATCGAGCCGCATCATCGGGTCGTCGCGCACCTCGAGCTCGAGTCCCGTCTGCCTCTCAAGCTGTCGCAAGAAGTTAGGCTCCTGCTCCACGAGGTACAGGGCCACTTCGGGGTGCAGCCGCACGGCGAGCTGGCGTTCCTTGTGCTCCGCGCCGGCCCGCTTGAGGGAGCGCTCCATGCGCCGCACCACCACCTCGGGGCGGAACACCCGTCCCGTGCCGTGGCACGTCGGGCACTCCGCGGTCATCGATTGCCACAGCGACGGGCGCACGCGCTGCCGCGTCATCTCGATCAGGCCCAGCTCGGATACGGCGAACGCCTTGGTGCGAGCCCGGTCGTGTCCCAGGTGGGTGCGTAACTCCTGGAGAACCTTGTCCCGGTTGCTGCGGGATTCCATGTCGATGAAGTCCACGACGATGATGCCGCCGATGTCGCGCAGCCGCAGCTGCCGCGCGACCTCGCGCGCCGCCTCGACGTTGGTCTTCAGGATCGTGCTCTCGGGATCCTTCTTGCCCGTGTAGCGGCCCGTGTTCACGTCGATCGAGGTCAGGGCCTCGGTCGGCTGAATGATCAGGTAGCCGCCCGTCGGGAGCTCCACCCGCGGTTTGAAGAGACTCCGGATCTCCGCCTCGATGTCGTACTCGTCGAACAGCGCGGTCTCGGACTGGTGCAGCTTCACCCGTTCGAGCAAATCGGGGTCGATCTGCTTCAGGTACTGCACCACCTCGGTGTGGAGCACCTTCGAATCGACGAGCAGCGAGTCGACTTTGTCCGAGAACAGGTCGCGGATGATGCCGCGCGTGAGTGACGTCTCCCGTTGCAGCAGGGCAGGCGCCCGCACCGAGCCCGCCTTGCGCTTGATCTTTTTCCAGAGGCCGTACAGGTGCTCGATTTCGCGCTTGCAGCTCTGCTCCGTGAGGTCTTCGGCGACGGTGCGGATGATCCACCCGCCCGCCCCCGGGTCCTTGGGGACGAGCTTCGAGACCATATCCCGCAGCTTGGCCCGCTGCTCACGGTTTTCGATCTTGCGGGAGACGCCGACTTTGGAGGCGAACGGCATGTAGACGAGGAACCGCCCGGCCAGAGAGATCTGCGCGGTGACGCGCGGCCCCTTGGTGCCGATCGGCTCCTTGATGACCTGGACGATTCGCGCTTCGCCGCGCTTCAGCTCGTCCGCGATGTTGGGCAGCCGGCGCCGGGAGCGGGTGCCGCCGTTCGCCCCCCCGGCCCCCCCGCTCCCGCCACCGTTGCCGTTGTCGTCGTCGTGATCGGACGGCTCGTCTTCGTCTTCCGCCTCGATCAGGTCGGAGGCGTGGAGAAAGGCGCTCTTTTCCGCCCCGATGTTGACGAACGCGGCCTGTATCCCCGGAAGCACGGCCTCGACCGTGCCGAGGTAGATATCGCCCACCATGCGGCGGGCGTCCGGACGATCCACCAAGAGCTCAACAAGGCGGTCGTCCTCCAGGATCGCGACGCGCGTTTCGCGTGCGGTCCCGCTGATGAGAATTTCCCGTTTCAAAGCAAGTGCCCTCGACCCCGGTCGGCCAGCAGCCGGTCGGGATCCTACGATTGTTCCAGCAAGAACTCATGCCAAGCAGATCGGCTGAGGATGAGCTGAACCGATTGGACCGGTCGCCCGCGGGCGGCGTGGGGAGGACGCTGGGAAGCGCAGACAGACCTGGGCTCCAATGCATGTCTAAATATAAGTGGGCTTGCGACTTACGTCAACTACCCCGAGATTTATCAGGCAAATGACCACTTCTCTGCTCTGTTCCCTCGCGGGGGGTTTCCTCCTGACCGGCATGTTCACGAGCGCGGCGCCCGCCGGGGCCCAGACGCTCCAGTATCCAGCCGCTCGCAAGAGCGATGTCGTCGACGACTATCACGGGACCCGCGTCCCCGATCCGTACCGCTGGCTCGAGGACCCGGACTCGCCCGAAAGCCGCGCCTGGATCGAGGCGGAGAACCGGCTCACCGCCGCGTACCTCGCGGAAATCCCCGCGCGGAGCACGATCCGCGAGCGGCTGACGAAGCTGTGGAACTATCCGAAGTACGGCACGCCGTTCCGGAAGGGACGCCGCTACTTCTTTTTCAAGAACGATGGTCTCCAGAACCAGTCAGTCCTGTACAAGCAGGCGTCGCTGACGGCGGACCCGGAGACGCTGCTCGATCCGAACCTGCTGTCCGAAGACGGCACGGTGGCGCTCTCGACCATGGCGGTATCGGATGACGGGCGGCTGCTCGCCTACGGCACGTCGGCGAGCGGCTCCGATTGGGAGGAGTTCCGGGTGCGCGACGTCGCACAGGGCCGCGACCTGTCCGATTACCTCAAGTGGATCAAGTTCTCGGGCGCGTCGTGGACCAACGACGGCGCCGGCTTCTTCTACAGCCGGTACCCAGAGCCGGCCGACAAAGCGCTCACCGACGTGAACCGGTTTCAGCGCCTCTATTACCACCGCTTAGGCACGGACCAGGCGCAGGACCTGCTCGTCTACGAGCGACCCGACCAGCCCGACTGGGGGATGAACGCCGAGGTGACCGACGATGGCCGCTACGCGGTGATGCACGTGTGGCTCGGGACCGACCGGCGGAACCGGGTCTACTACCTCGACCTGAAGGACGCGAAGCGCCCGAAGGTCACGGGCGAGGTCGTGCGGTTGCTCGACGACTTCGATGCGAGCTACGCGTTCGTGGGGAATGACGGGCCCGTGTTCTACTTCCTCACCGATCTCGATGCCCCCCGCAAGCGCGTCATCGCGATCGACACCCGGCACCCCGAACGGGCCCGGTGGCGCGAGATCATCCCGCAGGGTCCGGACGTGCTGGACGGAGTCCAGATCATCCACGACACGTTCGTGGCCAACTCCATGCACGATGCGTCCTCCCGGCTGCGCTTGTTCGCGCACGACGGGCGATTCGTGAAGGACTTGCCGCTTCCGACGCTCGGCTCGATCGGCGGGATCAGCGGGGAGCGGAAGGACGACGAGATGTTCTATGCCTTCACCTCGTTCCTGTACCCGACGACCATCTTCCGCTACGACTTCAAGAGCGGCGTGACGAGCGTGTTCAAGGCGCCGGCGATCGACTTCGATCCGTCCGGCTACGAGACGAAGCAGGTGTTCTACACCAGCAAGGACGGCACTCGGGTGCCGATGTTCATCACGCACCAGAAGGGACTACACCTCGACGGTTCGAACCCGACGTACTTGTACGGCTACGGCGGCTTCAACATCAGCCTCACGCCGAGCTTCTCCGTTTCGATGCTCGTGTGGCTCCAGATGGGCGGGGTGTACGCCGTCCCCAACCTGCGGGGCGGCGGAGAGTATGGTGAGGAGTGGCATCAGGCCGGGATGCACGACAGGAAGCAGAACGTGTTCGACGACTTCATCGCCGCGGCGGAGTACCTGATCGCCCAGGGCTACACGTCCCCGTCCAAGCTCGCCATTGCGGGTGCGTCAAACGGAGGGCTCCTCGTGGGCGCCGCGATCACGCAGCGGCCCGAACTGTTCGGGGCGGCGCTTCCTGCGGTGGGCGTGATGGACATGCTGCGGTTTCACAAGTTCACCATCGGCTGGGCGTGGGTGACGGATTACGGGTCCGCGGACAGCGCGGCGCAGTTCCCCTATCTCTACAAGTACTCGCCGCTGCACAACATCAGGGCGGGAACGCGCTACCCGGCCACCCTCGTCACGACCGCCGATCACGACGATCGCGTCGTGCCGGGGCACTCCTTCAAGTTCACGGCGGCGCTCCAGGCGGCGCAGGCGGGGCCGCAGCCGGTGTTGATCGAGATCGAAACGAAGGCCGGGCACGGGGCCGGCAAGCCGACCAGCAAGCTCATCGAGGAGCAGGCGGATCGGATGGCGTTCCTCGTGAAAAACCTGGGGCTAGAGGTTGGTGGAGGACGGTGAAGGTTGGTGGAGGCTTAGTCGACTAGATCGCCGAGCAGTTGTCGCGCAATCACGATCCGCTGGATCTCGCTCGTGCCTTCGCCGATCTCACAGATCTTCGCGTCCCGCATCATCCGCTCGACCGGGTAGTCCGTTGTATAGCCGTAGCCGCCGTGCAGCTGGACGGCCTTGGTGGTGGCGCGCATGGCGAGCTCGGATG
This sequence comes from Gemmatimonadota bacterium, assembly GCA_003220905.1. Classification (GTDB taxonomy): domain Bacteria; phylum Gemmatimonadota; class Gemmatimonadetes; order Gemmatimonadales; family GWC2-71-9; genus AG41. The sequence goes on from QHTS01000254.1 coordinate 5,413, forward strand.
CGTACAGCTTCGCCATCGCCGCCTCCCGCTTGAACGGCCGGCCGTGCTGCTTGAGCCACGCCGCGTGGTAGACGAGGTGCTTGGCCGCCTCGATTTCGGTCGCCATGTCGGCGAGGGCGAAGTGGACGCCCTGGAAACTGGCGATCGGCTTGCCGAATTGCCGCCGGGTCGTGGTATAGCGGAGACACTCCTCCAGCGCGCCTTCGGCGATGCCGAGGGCGAGCGCTCCCAGGCCGACGCGACCACCGTCGAGGGTATGGAGGAACTGTCGGAAGCCG
>QHTS01000256.1 GCA_003220905.1 Gemmatimonadota bacterium
GGGCGGTTGCTCGTCACCGAGCGGTCCGCCGTGCGCGCGACGACCTATCCGGTGCCCAAGAAGCAAAACGCCGCGCTCCGTGCCAAGCGTCCCGAAGTCGAGCAGGCGCTCAAGGCCAAGAAGACCGCGCTGGTGGATGTGCGATCCACCCCCGAGTTCGTCGGCGAGATCATCGCGCCGCCCGGGATGACGGAGACGGCGCAGCGCGCGGGGCATATCCCCGGCGCCAAGAACGTGCCGTGGAGCAAGGCGGTCGCGACCGACGGCACGTTCAAGCCGTTCGAGGAGCTGCTGCAGCTCTACAAGGGTGCCAAGGTGATCGACGGCAAGGACGAGGTCATCGCGTACTGCCGCATCGGCGAACGGTCGAGCCACACCTGGTTCGCGCTCAAGTATCTGCTGGGCGTGAAAAAAGTGCGCAACTACGACGGCTCGTGGACGGAGTGGGGCAACTTGGTCGGGGCGCCGATCGCGAAGGGAGCGGAATGAGCACGGCGGTCAGGCGGACGGGCGGACGGCCGGACCGGAAGGCGTTCACCGAACCGGCTCTATGGAGCCTGGTCGGGAACACGCCGCTGATTCCCTGTCCGCCCGTCCACCCGTCCGCCGGTCCGCCGCTGTACCTGAAGTGCGAGTGGCTCAATCCCGGCGGGTCGGTTAAAGATCGTGCAGCACTTTACATCCTGCGGGATGGCGTCGCGCGCGGTGAGCTGCCGGCCAAGCGGGTGCTCGATGCGTCGAGCGGCAACACCGCCATCGCCTATGCGATGCTCGGTGCCGCGGCCGGGATCGGGGTCACGGTGTGCGTCCCGGCGAACGCGAGCGCGGAGCGCAAGGCGCTGCTCGAGACGTACGGCGCCGACGTGATCTTCACCGACCCGCTCGACGGCTCGGACGGCGCGATCCGCGCTGCCGGCGAGCTCGCGGGGAGGCGGCCCGATCAATACTGGTATGCCGATCAGTACAACCACCCGGCGAACGCACGGGCCCACTACGTCACGACCGCGGAGGAGATCTGGCGCCAGACGGCCGGCCGGGTCACGCACCTGGTCGCCGGGCTCGGTACGACCGGCACACTGATGGGAACCGGCCGGCGTTTGAAGGAGTTGAACCCCGCGATCGAGCTCGTCGCGGTGCAACCCGACGGGCCGTTCCACGGGCTCGAAGGGTTGAAGCACCTCGCGACCGCGATCGTGCCCGGCATCTACGATCCGGCGCTACCGAACCGGATGGAGTACGTCACCACGGAAGAGGCAGAGGACGCGGTGCGACGGTTGGCGAAACAGGCGGGATTGTTCGTGGGTTGGTCGTCCGGCGCGGCGCTGGTGGCCGCGGGACGGGTGCTGTGCGACCGTCCGGCGGTCGGGCCGTCCGACGCGGTGGTCGTCGTGATCGCCCCCGACTCAGGCATCCGCTATCTCAGCGAGCGACGTCAATGACCCTGGTGCTCGACGCCCGTCATGTCGCGGCCATCCGCCGGCACGGGGAGGCGGACTACCCCGCCGAGGCCTGCGGCTTGATCGGCGGCGCGCTGGAGGGTGATCGCAAGGTCGCTGTGCAGCTCGTGCCCCTGGTCAACCGGCGAACCGACTCGGCGCGCAACCGCTACCTCATCGATCCGGAATCGTTCCGGCGCGCCCAGGAGAGGCTGGAGCGCGACGGCCTCGACGTGATCGGCGTGTACCATTCGCACCCCGACCACCCGCCGGCGCCGTCGGCGTTCGACCGGGAGCACGCCTGGCCCTGGCTGTCCTATGTCATCGTAGGCGTGGGACGCGGCCACGCCGGGGAGTTGAAGAGCTGGGTCCTCACGGACGATCGCGGGGACTTCGGCGAGGAGCCTATCACGAGCGAAGAACGGAAGGTCGTATGGCAGTGACGGTGCTGATTCCGACGCCGCTTCGCCCGTTCGTGGGCGGGCGTGACGCGGTCGAGCTGGAGGGAGGGAGTGTGGGAGAGCTGCTCGACCGGCTCACCGGCGAGCACGCCGCGCTGAAGCCGCATCTCTTTGCCACCGACGGCCGGTTGCGCAGCTTTGTGAACGTCTACGTGAACGACCGGGACATCCGGCAGCTGGCCCAGCGCGAGACGCCGGTGAAGGCGGGTGACACGGTTTCCATCATTCCCAGTATTGCCGGGGGTACGGCGGTGGATGTAGGGGCGCAGCATGCTGCGCCCGGCCTCCCCAAACTGTCGCACGAAGAGATCCTGCGCTATTCGCGCCACCTCATCCTTCCCGATGTGGGCGTCGAGGGGCAGCAGAAGCTCAAGGCGGCGCGCGTGCTGCTCGTCGGGGCAGGCGGGCTCGGGTCGCCCGCCGCGCTCTACCTCGCCGCTGCGGGGGTCGGGACGCTCGGGCTCGTGGACTTCGACGTGGTCGACAAGACCAACCTGCAGCGCCAGATCCTGCACGGCACGTCCACCGTCGGCGTGTCGAAGCTCGAGTCCGCGACGGCACGGATCCACGACCTGAACCCGAACGTTCGCGTGGAAACGTTCGAGACACGGCTCACGTCGGACAACGCGCTCGACATCATCCGCGAGTTCGACATCGTGGCGGACGGAACGGACAACTTCCCGACCCGTTACCTCGTGAACGACGCGTGCGTGCTGCTCGACAAGCCGAACGTCTACGGCTCGATCTTCCGATTCGAGGGTCAGGCGTCGGTGTTCCACGCCAAGCGGGGGCCCTGTTACCGCTGTCTGTACTCGGAGCCGCCGCCGCCGGGACTCGTCCCGTCGTGTGCCGAAGGCGGCGTGCTCGGCGTCCTCCCTGGCATCATCGGCTCGATCCAGGCGATGGAGACGATCAAGCTCATCCTCGGAGCAGGTCAGCCCCTCATTGGACGCCTGGTCCTGTTCGACGCGCTGAAGCTCGAGTTTCGGGAGCTCAAGCTGGAAAAGGATCCTGATTGCCCGGTCTGCGGCTCGCACCCGACCGTGACCGAGCTGATCGACTACCAGGCGTTCTGCGGCATCGGCGCCGAGCCGTCCTACGACGGGGCGGAGATCACCGCTGCAGAACTCCGGGATGAGTGGCAGCGCAACCCCGACCTGCTGCTGATCGACGTCCGGGAGCCGCACGAGCACGAGATCGCGCACATCGACGGCGCGGTGCTCATACCCTTGGGGGAGCTACCGGATCGATTGGGAGAGCTGGATGGTCACCGGGAGATCGTGACGCACTGCCACCATGGAGCGCGCTCGCTCAAGGCGCTGGAGATCCTCAAGGCCGCGGGCTTCTCGAAAGTGCGGAGTCTACGAGGCGGGATCGACGCGTGGGCGGTGAACGTGGATCCGAGTCTGCCGAGATATTGACAGGGAGCAGGGAGCAGGGAGCAGGGAGCAGGGAGCAGGGAGCGGTGCGTTCCGGTGTTGTGCGGGGAACCGTTGCGTCGGGTCAGGTCTGCTCCCAGCTCCCGGCTCCCAGCTCGCGTTTTTCGCATGCCGAAGG
>QHTS01000255.1 GCA_003220905.1 Gemmatimonadota bacterium
CGGCGACCGAGCAGGGCATGGATCGCGTGTCGGCCGACTACATGGGCATGCTCGCGACCGTGATCAACGCCCTCGCCCTGCAGGACATCCTGGAGAAGAAGGGCGTCGATACCCGGGTGATGACGGCGATCCGGATGGAGGAGCTCGCCGAACCCTACATCCGGCGCCGCGCCGTGCGGCATCTCGAGAAGGGCCGGATGGTCATCTTCGCGGGCGGGACGGGAAACCCGTACTTTTCGACCGATACCGCGGCGGTGCTGCGGGCGCTCGAGATCGAGGCGAAGGTGCTCCTCAAGGCGACGAACGTGGACGGCGTCTATACCGCCGACCCGAAGCGGGACCCGAAGGCGAAGTTCCTCCCGGCGCTGTCGTTCCGGGACGCGCTCGTGAACGGCTACGCCGTGATGGACGCGAACGCCTTCGGCCTCTGCAAGGAGAACAAGCTTCCCATCGTCGTGTTCAACATCAACCAGCCCGGCGCCACGGCCAGGGTCCTGGCCGGAGAGCGCGTCGGCACCATCGTCCAATGACCCCTCCGACCGCAACGCTCGCGGACCACGTCAAGCAGGCGAAGCATTCGATGGACAAGGCCGTGGAAGCGGTGAAGCGCGAGTTCTCCACCGTCCGCACCGGCAAAGCGACGACCTCACTGCTGGACCTCGTGCGGGTGGAAGCGTACGGTAGCGAGATGCCGCTCAACCAGGTCGCCAGCGTGGCGGCTCCCGAGCCGAAGCTCTTGACCATCCAGCCCTGGGACAAGGCCCTCCTCAAGGCGGTCGAAAAGGCGATCCTCGCGTCCGATCTGGGACTCACCCCCTCCAACGACGGCAACCTTATCCGTATCCCGCTCCCCCCGCTCAACGAAGAGCGGCGGCGGGAGCTGGTGAAGGTCGTGCACAAGCTCGCCGAAGAGGGCCGGGTCGCGGTCCGCCACGCGCGCACCGACGCGATCAGCAAGGTCAAGAAGACCGAGCACGTCTCCGAGGATGAAAAGAAGCACACCGAGAAGGACATTCAGAAACTGCACGACGATCATCTGCGACAGGTCGACGAGGCGGTGAAAGCCAAGGAAGCGGAGATCATGGAGGTCTGAGATGGGGGACGACCTGCTGTCTCAGATCCGCCTCAATGGGGCGGCGCCCCGCCACGTAGCCGTCATCATGGACGGCAACGGGCGCTGGGCGCGCGAGCGCAGCCTGCCCCGGCCGCTGGGCCACCGCGCGGGCATGAAGGCGGTGCGCGAGGTGGTGGAGGGCGGGCTCGAAGCCGGCGTCGAGGTGCTCACGCTGTTTGCCTTCTCCGAAGAGAACTGGCAGCGCCCGGCGACCGAGATCTCCGCCCTGATGCAGCTGCTCGAGGAGTACATCGCGCGGGAAGTGGCGGAGCTGAAGGACCAGGGGGTGGCGGTTCACGTCTTGGGCGACCGCACCCGGCTCGCGCCCGGCGCCCGGGCGGCGGTGGAGCGCATCGAGCGGGAGACGCGCGACGGCGCGCGGCTGGCGCTCAATCTGTGCATCTCCTACTCGTCGCGCGGCGAGCTGGCCCGGGCGGCGCGCCTCCTCGCCGAGGAGGTGCTCAAGGGAGTCAAGCGACTGGAGGATATCGACGAGGACGCCATCCGCGCCAAGCTCTACACCGCGCCCTGGAGCGACCCGGACCTGCTGATCCGTACGTCCGGGGAATGCCGGCTCTCCAATTTCCTGCTGTGGCAGCTCGCCTACACGGAGCTGTACATCACGCCGGTCCTCTGGCCCGACGTCACGCGGCGCGACCTGTTCCAGGCCATCCTCGACTACCAGGGCCGGGAGCGGAGGTTCGGCCGGATCACCGCCTGACATGTCTCGGAACCTGCTGGTGCGCATCGCGGTCGCGGTCCCGGCCATCGCCGGGGCGGTGGTCGCGCTCTGGCTGGGCGGCTGGGTGCTCGCGGCAGCGATCGCGGTGCTCGGCGTGCTCGGCACCAACGAAGTGTACGCGTTCGCGAAGAAGCAAGGCATCGAGCCGCTGGAATGGGTGGGACTCCTCGCCGCCGCGGCCTTCCCGTTCGCCACGTACTGGGTGAAGGGTTACGCCGACTGGGAGCCTGTGGTGTACGCCGGCGCGGCGTGGCTGCTTGTGGCGCTGGTCGTGGCCGCCGCCCGGGGTCCGGAGCGCCACCCCCTCACCGCGCTCGCGGTCACGATGTTCGGCCCCCTGTACGCCTCGGCGCTGCTCGCGTTCCTCGTGGCGATCCGGCACGGACCCCACGCCGATGCGCACCCGCGCGGCTCGGTCGCCCTCGCCCTCATGCCGCTGGTCATCACCTGGGTGTGTGACACCTGCGCGATGGCAGCCGGGGCGCTGGTCGGCGGGCGGCAGCTCGCCCCCGTGCTCTCGCCCCGGAAAACCTGGGGGGGCGCCGTCGGGGGACTGGTGGGGGGACTCGCCGCTGCGCTCCTGTACGGTCTCCTGATCCTCGATCGGGTGGCCTTGCATCTTGGCGTCGGGCAACTGGCGACGGTGGGGGTGGCGGTGGTGCTGGCCGCCCAGGTCGGCGACGTCGCCGAGTCGCTGTTCAAGCGGGAGGTCGGCGTCAAGGACTCCTCGTCCCTCATTCCCGGGCACGGCGGCGTGCTCGATCGCCTCGATGCGGTGTACTTCGTCGCCCCGGTCGCGGCGGGGCTGTTCCGGCTGTTCGGCCTGGCATGACCGTCGGCGTCGCGATCCTCGGGTCCACGGGCTCGATCGGCTGTTCGGCGCTCCAGGTCCTGGCGCGCCAGCGCGAGCGCTTTCGGGTCGCGGCGCTCACCGCGTACTCCAACGCGGATCTCCTGCAGCGGCAGGCGGCAGAATGGAAGCCGGGCTACGTGGGGCTGGTCAACGGTGGGAGCAGGGAGCAGGGAGCGGGGAGCGGGCCGTCATGTCTCGTCGAGGCCGCGACGCGCCCGGACGTCGAGATCGTCGTGAACGCCATTGTCGGCGCCGCTGGGCTCGAGGCCACGCTCGCCGCGCTCTCCGCGGGAAAGCGGGTGGCGCTCGCCAACAAGGAGACGCTCGTGATGGCGGGCGAGCTCGTCACCCGGACCGCGCGCGAGGGCGGGGGAGAGATCGTGCCGGTCGACTCGGAGCACAGCGCCGTGCTGCAATGCATCACCGGACGGCGCCCTGGGGAGCTGGCGCGGCTCATTCTCACGGCGTCGGGCGGGCCGTTCCGCACCTGGAACCCGGAGCGGGTAGCGAG
>QHTS01000258.1 GCA_003220905.1 Gemmatimonadota bacterium
TCCGTATAGGTCAACCGGGGGAGATCCGCCACGCTGGGCGGGTGTCCGCCGAGGACCGCCTCGAGCTCGGCCCAGAGCTTGCCTTCGACGTCTGGATGCTGCGACAGCAGGTACCACGTCCAAGACAGGGCCAACGCCGTGGTCTCGTGACCCGCGATGAACAGGGTCATGGCTTCGTCACGCAGCTGTCGATCGGTCATCCGGGTGCCATCGATGTCCTGCGCGTGCAGCAGCAGCGACAGCAAGTCATCGCCCCGCGCCGGATGGGGAACGGCCGGCGGAATCGTACCGCGATTTCCTTGATTATGACCTCGAGCGCAGGCTCGATCTCCTCGACCTCGGCTCCGACGTCGATGCCTAAGAGGGTCCGGGATGCAATGCGCGATGTGAGGCGCATCATGTCCTGGTGCACGTCACGCACCTCCCCGTCACCCCAGGCGGCCAGGACCTGCGCGGTGAGGTCCACCATGACCTTTCCGTAACCGGCGATTTGCTCGCGATGGAAAGCCGGTTGGCAAAGTCGGCGCTCGCGCAGCCAGAAATCCCCTTCGCTCGTGAGGAGGCCGCTCCCAAACACCGCTTTCACGTGGCGCCAAAAGAACGAGTTCTTGACGAAGTTGCGGTGATTCGTGACGAGGACGTACTCCATGTAATCGGGGTGATTCAGGAGATAGGCTACTCAGTTGGCAAGCCGCAGCCTCACGATATCTCCATACTCGCGCGCAGACTGGGTGATGAAGCCGAGCAGATCCTTGCCAAACTCCGGCAGGTTGCCGAGGAGGAAATGCCCCTTCGGTCCGGGCGGGAGGCGACGCGTGCTCTTATCCATCGGTCGTGCAGCCTCTTTAGAGAGCTAACCGCGCACCTGCCAATATGCCCGCCGGCACTCGGCTCGCAATGACTCACCCGGGGCGCGAGCCCGGGGCTGATTCTCTATATTGCGTCCCCCGGCCCAGAGCCACGGCATGACGTTACCCAACCCGCTCCCTCAACCCGACGCCTCCTGGGAGGTCGACGAGCGTTCTCTCACGCTGTTCGTCGAAAAGCTCAAGGAGCCACCTGCCGAGCGCGCCTGGTACGAGCTGCGTCGCGAAGCGGAACGCATCGCCCTGGTCCCCGGCTTCGACCGGTTGATCACGCTCGATGCCAACGCCATCAAGGAGCTGCCCCACCAGATCGACGTAGCCCAACGTGTGCTGCGCGACATGGGCGGCCGCGCCATCCTCGCCGACGAGGTGGGCCTCGGCAAGACGATCGAGGCGAGCATCATCTACAAGGAGCTGGCGATCCGCGGGCTCGCCCGCCGCGCGCTGATCCTCACGCCCGCCTCACTCGTGGGCCAGTGGCAGGGGGAGCTCGAGGAAAAATTCTTCGAGCGCTTCGACACCCCGACCGATCCGGATGATTGGCAGCGCGGGACCATCACCAGGGCGATCATCTCGCACGACCGCGCACGCTCGCGCCGTCACGCCGAGGAAATCTTGAGACACCGCTGGGATCTGGTCATCGTGGACGAGGCGCACAAGGTGAAGAGCCACCGCGGCGCGACCTACCAATTCATCGAGAAGATCGAGCGGGACTTCATCCTGCTCCTCACCGCCACGCCGCTCCAGAACGACCTGCGTGAGCTGTACAACCTCATCACCTTGCTCCGGCCCGGGCAGCTCGGCACCTGGCAGGAGTTCAAGAGCGAGCACCTGGTCTCGGGCGACCACCGCCAGCCGCGTGACCCCGAAGCCCTGCGCGCCCTGACGCACGAGGTGATGATCCGTACCCGGCGCTCGAGCGTGGTCGACGACCTGAACCTGCCGCCGCGCCGGCCGCGCCACCCCGAGGTGAAGCTCACACGCGCCGAGGCGGACCTGTACCAGCGGACCACCGAGTTCCTGCGTCGGCTCTATCGGGAAGGCTTCATCCAGCCGGCCGAGCAAGAAGACACGGAGGACGGGGCGCCGCGGCGGCGACGGACCAAGAGGGGCATCCTGCAGCTCGCCGTCATCCACCTGCGCCAGCGGCTGTGCTCCTCGTCGCGGGCGCTCGCCGAATCGCTCGCGCACCTGGCCGAGAGCGAGCGCATCAGCCCCCAATACCGCGCCATCGCGAAGCAGCTCGCCAAACGCGCGGAGGGCATCAAGACCCACGCGAAGCTGGACGTGTTGACCAAACTGCTGAAGGAAACACCGGACCGGCTCGTGGTCTTCAGCGATCATCGTCCGACCATTCAGCTGATCGAAGAGCGCGTGAAGAGGCTCGGCCGGCAGCCGATCGTCTACTGGGGCGCTCACTCCACCGCCGACCGAGACAAGCGCATCCGCGCCTTCCACGAGGACACGCGCTCCGTGCTGATCGCCACCCGCGCCGGCAGCGAAGGACGGAACCTCCAGTTCTGCAACGTGCTCGTGAACTACGACCTGCCCTGGAATCCGATGGTGGTGGAGCAGCGTATCGGCCGGCTGCACCGCATCGGGCAGACGCGCGAGGTCCACATCGTGAACCTCGCCGCAGCGGGGACGATCGAGTCGTACATCCTCCAGCTGCTCGACCGGAAGATCAAGCTGTTCGAGCTGGTCGTCGGCGAGCTGGACCTGATCCTGGGCGAATTCGGCGGCGCGCAAGAATTCGAGGGCCGGCTCGCCAAGGAGTGGCTCGCCGCGGAAAGCGAGGAAGACTTCGCGCGCCGGGTGGAAGTGCTTGGAGCCGACATCGAAACGAGCGGCGCAGTAGCCAAGGAGCAGGAAGCGCTCAACTCCCTCATCGCGCCAGACGACAACGCCATGCGGCTCGAGCGCCGGTTCGAGACGCTGTCGGTTCCCAGCCGCCTGCGACTCGGGTTGGGCACGAGCCAGGTCGTCAAAACCGCGACCTGGGAGGCGAAACGCCACAAGCTCCGCGTGCACGTGACGGAAGTGCTCGAGGCCCTCGAGTCGATCGAGCCGATCGGCGGGGGGGGCGTCACAACGCTGCAGCCGGCCGGCAGTCATCCCGAATACGGGGAGCTGGTGCGGCTCACCGGCTTGACCAGCGCCGGACGCGCGATCACCCTCGTCGCGCAGGTGGACCGCCGTCCCCTCACACTCGTGGACATCGAAGCGGACGCCGCGTGAAACGCCGAAAGCCGCAGCGCAAGACCCAGCGCAAGCGTCGCCCGAAGAGCGCGAGTAAACTCGCGGCTCGGCGTCTGCCCGTAAACGGGCCTGCCGTGGCCGTCTCAGCGGTAGCCGGCGACGTCGATCCGCTGGCCGATGCCCGTATCCGGCCTCTGCTCGAGCGCTACTGCGGGCTCGCCGGCGTGAAGCAAACCGCGCTCGGCCCCGATCATTCCAAGCTGAGCTTGCCCCAGGGCGAACGCCCGTTTTTCAGGGACCGTGAGTCGTTGCGGGTGGCGTTCTCGCTCGACGCGCTCGAGCACGATCCGGGCGCCGAAATCGCCGTGCTCGGCAGCCCCTTCCTCTCCCAGCTGATCGAGGCGATCCGCGCGCGGGCGGCGCGTCTCTCATTGGGCCTGATCGCGCCCACGGCGCCACCGTCGGGCGATCCCAAGGCTGTCGAGCTGACGATTCCCGTGCGGGACGGCACAGCCAAGCCGAGCAAGACGAAGCTGGCCGTGCATCCGATGGGGCGGCTCGTCGCGCGCGTCGTGCTCCGCGCCGGGGCCGGTGTCGAGGAAGCCGTGGTCGAAAGCGACGTGTACGACCTTTCGGCCGGCGCCAACGTGGGTGACGATCTGGCCGGGGCGTTCCGCGACCTCGAGGCGGGCCGGGTCGGACCCGCTGATCCGTCGGTGGCGGCGAAAGCGCCCGCCGTCCCCGCGCGCGAGCCGGGGGACTTGCTGCGCCTCCTCTTGAGCCATCTCCAGGAAAAGTCGGCGGAGCGGGTCACCGCGCGACGCGCCGCGGCGGAGCAGGAGCTTGCTGCCGAGCTGGGCCGCCTGGACCGGTACTTCGAGTCGATCCTCAAGGAGCAATCCGACCCGGAGGCCATCGGGACCGTCACGGCGCTTGCCGAGCGTCGCCGGACCGAGGAGATCCGGCGCAGCCAGGTGAAGGCGGTCGTGCATCCGTTGCAGCTCATCGAGGCGACCGTCCTGATGCAGCGCGCCGAGTGGCAGCTCGAGTCGACACACGGGCGTCGCGCGACGTTCAGCGCGCAGCGGTCTCTCAGTGGCGGGTCGGCCTGGTTGCTCGCGTGCCCGCATTGCGGCCGCCCGCCGACGGCCCTGGTGGTCTGCCGGCACGACCACTGTGGCTGTGAGGCGTGCTCGACTCGCTGCTCGGTCTGCGCCGAGGACTTCTGCAGAGACCACGGCATCGCCCAGTGTCGCGTCGACGAGCAACCGGCGTGCGACGAGCACGTGCGCGTCTGTCCTTCGTGCCGCCTGCAGCACTGCACGGCCCACGAGGGTGTCTGCGCCGAGGATGGGCATACCGCGTGCTCGGCCTGCCTCGCGCCCTGCGGCAGCTGCGGCCGGGTGGTGTGCAACCGGCACGCGGAGCAGAGTGGCGCGGATGCGCCGAAGGGAAGCCGGCGTCTGTGTACGGCGTGCCTCAAGTACTGTGAGGGCGGCACCAACGAGCCGGTCGGCGTGGACGAGGTTGCTGAATGCGCGAGCTGCGGCAAGTCGGTGTGCACGGCGCATCAGGCGGTGTGCGCGGTGGATGGGCACGTGCACTGCTCGCGGCACTTGCGCCGCACCGACAAGTCGCGGCGCCTGGTGTGCGCGCGGCATCGGGCGGGCTGCGCCGAGGAGGCAATGGCATTCTTCGCGTCCGATGAGGTGGAGGAGTGTCCCGTGTGCGGCAAGGGTGCCTGCGCGGAGCATCGAGCGGCGTGCGGGCACTGCGGCCGGCAGGTGTGCACGGCCGACCTGGCGCAGCAGTCCCGCCGCTGCGCGACCTGCGCGCAGCTGGTGGCGATCGCCGACCCGCCGGAAGAGGTGGTCACCGCCGCGCGAGCCGTGACCGGTGGGGCGTTGCCGAAGGCGTCCCGCGCCTGGCGCATGGCCCGCGACCGGAGTCATCTCGTGGTGGAGGTCGATCTCGGGTTGAAGCGGAAAGCGGTCTTCACGCTGCGGCACGGAACCACGGCGCCGGAGAGTGTCGTGAAGCACTCACTGCTCGGATCGAAGCGGCGGACGTAGCACTGATTGCGGCCGCTGGTCGCGGAGCGCACATTCCCGGCCCCGATGCCTCGCCTCCGGCTGTTCGTCGCCGCGGCTCTCCTTCCGGCCCTTGGGCTGCCCAGCCCCGCCTGCGCCCAGGGGTACCTCGGCCTCGACGCCACACTGAGCTCGCCCTACGTGTGGCGCGGCGTGACGCGTGCCAACGGCTGGGTCGCGCAACCCGAAGGCTTCGTGAGCGTC
>QHTS01000257.1 GCA_003220905.1 Gemmatimonadota bacterium
ACCGCAGCATCTTCTCGGTGACGTCGAAGTCGGCGATCACGCCGTCCTTGAGCGGCCGGACCGCCAGGATCCCGTCCGGCGTGCGCCCCAGCATCCGCTTCGCCTCGAGCCCGATGCCTTTGATTTTCCCGGTCGCCTTCTCAATCGCGACGACGGAGGGCTCGTTGAGCACGATGCCCTCGCCCTTCACGTAGATCAGGGTGTTGGCGGTGCCCAGATCGACGGCGATCTCATTCGCCGGACTCCAGGCACCAAGCTTCCAAGGCCAGCGTATACGCACGAGGTCGTCGGGTGAAAGTCGTTAGGGGGGCGCGCGCGAGCGCATCAAGCTAATGAAAAGCGTAACTCCAAGCAAGGCTGATGCTTGACGCCTCTGATGGCGGCGGCTACCGTTCGCCCATGCAACCCGCCCCGGCCTTCCCCGAGATTGCCGTAGTCGACCTCCAGGTATGCGACCGTTGCGGTCTGTGTCTGCCCCTCTGCCCCCCGGAGGCGATTCACCTCGCGCTTACCGATCTGGTCGTCGATCGGAGCACCTGCACCGGCTGCCGCAAATGCATCGCCCCCTGCCCCGTCGGCGCGCTCACGATGGTCCCCGCGTGACGCACGACACCGATGTACTGGTCATTGGAGCGGGCCCGGCGGGCGCGGTGGCGGCGTGGGAGGCGAAGCGCGCGGCCCCCGAGCTCGACGTCGTGTTGCTCGAGCGCGACGCCCGAGTGGGCACGCCGGTCCGCTGCGCCGAAGGGGTCGGGGACGGGGGACTGCGCGAGTTCGCCGATCCCGACGGCGCTCCCTGGGTGGCCCGCAAGATCACCCGCGTCGTGTTCGTCGCGCCCGACGACACGGAGGTGAAGGTCGCCGAGCGCGACGTCGGCTGGATTCTCGATCGCACGCGGTTCGATGCCTATCTCGCCCAGCGCGCCGTGGCCCTGGGGGCCGAGCTCCTCGTGAGCACTGAGGCGTCCGCCATGACGTGCGAGCCCGACGGCCGCTGGTGCGTGCGGCTGCGCGGCACGGAGGGCGAAGCGACCTGCCGGGCACGGGTGGTGATCGGGACGGACGGCGTCGAGGCCATGGTCGGCCGCTGGGCGGGTCTCGACACCCGGGTCCCCGCCCGTGACATGGAGTCGTGCGCGCAGTACGTAGTCGAGGGGATCGACGTCGATCCCGACGCCATCTATCTGCAGTTCGGCGCCGGCATCGCGCCGGGCGGGTACGCCTGGGTCTTCCCCAAGAGCCCCGGCGTGGCGAACGTGGGCCTCGGCCTCGTCGCCTTGAAGGCCGACGCCCGCAACGCCCGGCAATACCTCGATGCCTGGATCGCCCGCCGCTATCCTCGGGGCGCCAAGACGGCCTGCACGGTGGGCGGGGTGATCGTCCACACGACCATCCGGCAGACCTACACCGATGGCGTCCTGGTGGCGGGCGACGCGGCCCACATGATCAACCCGCTGTCCGGGGGCGGCATCGTGAACGCCATGAAGGCGGGGCGGCTCGCCGGGCGCGTCGCGACGGCGGCGATCCGGGCCGGAGACACGAGTGCGAGCCGGCTCTCCGCGTATCACGCCGGGTGGATGGAGCTCCTCGGGGACGATCATCTCAAGTATTATCGGCTCAAGCGGGCGCTCGAGGATCTGGACGACCAGTTCTTCAACTCCCTCGCGCGCACCGCGAACGCGATCCCCCCGGAGAAGCGGACCCTGGGTCGGATCTTTGCCCATGCGCTCGTCCGGCACCCGCAGCTGATTCCGGTGGCGGCGCGGTTCTTCATCTAATGCGGAATTCGGAATGCGGAATGCGGAATGGCAGCGCGAGCGTCATTCGCTATTCCACCTTTCCCTTCAATTCCGCATTCCACATTCCGCATTCCGCATTCGGGTGGGGGGGCGATGCTGAGCATTGATCTGAGAGGAAAGCGGGCATTGGTGGCCGGTGTCGCGGACGACGGCGGCTACGGCTTCGCCATTACCAAGGCGCTGGTCGAGGCGGGCGCTACGGTATGCGCCGGCACATGGCCCCCGGCCCTGAACATCTTCCTGAACCTGCTCGAGCGCGGCAAGATCGACGAATCGCGCCGCCTGCCGGACGGCTCCCTGCTCCAGTTCGAGAAGATCTATCCGCTCGACGCCGCGTACGACACGCTGGCGGAGGCCCCGGACGAGGTTCGCGGCAACAAGCGCTACAAGGACGTGGGCGATTTTTCGGTCGCCGGGCTCGCCCAGCGGCTGGTGCAGGATTTCGGCGACCGGCCGCTCGACATCGTCGTCCACTCGCTCGCCAACGCTCCCGAGGTCAAGAAACCCCTGCTCGACACCAGCCGGGCGGGCTACCTCGCCGCCGTGAGCGTGAGCGCCTATTCCCTCGTGTCGCTCGTCGCCCAACTCGGACCACTCACGCGCCCGGGTGGCTCGTTCCTGTCGCTGACGTACATGGCGAGCGAGCGCGTGGTGCCGGGCTACGGGGGCGGAATGTCCTCTGCGAAGGCGGCGCTCGAGAGCGACACGCGCACGCTGGCCTTCGAGGCCGGCCGCAAATACGGCCTGCGGGTGAACACGATCTCCGCGGGGCCGCTCGCGTCCCGCGCCGCGAGCGCCATCGGGAAGATCGAGCGGATGGTCGAGTACTACGCCGCCAATGCGCCGCTCACCCAGCCCCTCACCGCCCGGGAAGTCGGCACGACCGCCGCGTTCCTCGCGAGCCCGCTGGGCAGCGGGATCACCGGCGCGACGATCTACGTGGACAAGGGATACCACGCCATGGGAGCGGCGGTGGCGACGGGGAATCTGCTATAACGGGAGCAGGGAGCGGGGAGCAGGGAGCAGCTTCAGCATCAAGCTTGTCCCGACCGCACACCGATTAGCCGCGTGTGCGACGTTTCTACCCAGCCAGCCAAGCCCGTCCTTCCGCACTCCCAACGGTATCCTTGCCACGTCCCACATGTAGACGGGGAGACGCGCCAGGCCCAGCGGCGAACCGTTGCCGCGCACGCCTCCAAACCCCACCTCGTATCCGGCGGCGCTCGCCAGCCGCTCGATCCGCTCGTCCCGGGCGCCGAACGGATAGGCAACGGCCCGCGCTGCCAGGGGTCCCAGGCGGTGTCGCAGCGTCTCGCGGGACCCCGCGAGCTCGGCGGCCGCCTGGCCGTCGGACAACCAGGTGAGCCGCGCGTGCGAAGCGGTGTGCGACGCGAAGTCGAAGCCCCGCGCCTGCCACCGCCCGATGGTGTCCCAATCGAGATGCGCGAGCCGGTGCCACGTGTACCGGACATCCCACGTGTTCAGTCGGCCCACGTAGTCCGTGATGAGGAACGTGGTGGCCGTGAACCCCACATCGGCGAGTAACGGATAGACGTGCTCGGCGAGGGACGCGAAGCCGTCATCAAACGTCAACAGGAATGCGGAATGCGGAGTGCGGAATGCGGAATAGCCGGGCTGGAGCCGCTCGGCGAACTGGTCCAACGTGAGGGTCTTCCACCCTGCCCGTGCCAACGTCGTCATCTGACGCGCGAAGATCGAGCTCGCGACCCGAGTAACTCCGAGCTCGAGCGGGCCACCGACGCGATGGTAGCACAGTACCGGCGGACGCGCCGCGGGTGGGACCTCCCCCATCAATTCCGCAATCCGCATTCCGCACTCCGCATTGCTTCAGGCCCCCCCCCCGCCCGGCCAGCTCCCGCTCGCCAACGCGGACCCTGCGTCCGCCCAACGCGCGCTCGGCTCCGCGGCGCGACAGCGGCGCTCCAGCTCGGCGAGCCAGGCCGGCACCGAGCGGACTTCTTCAAGCGGCTCCGGATTGCCGGCGGGCGGCCGTCCCGTCAGCATCTCGTGCACGAGCACCCCCACGGCGAACATGTCGTCCCGCGTGGCCGGGGCGGCCTGGCCGGCCCGCCGCTCGGGCGCCAGGTAGTCGGCCGCGCACAGCGTCGCCGTCGCCGCCCCGCCCCCGTCGCCCGTGAGGGCCTGCGTCAGCACACCCAGAATCCCCGTGTCGGCGACCAGTGCCTGTCCGTCGGCGAGCAGCACGTTCTCGGGCTTCAAATCGCCGTGGGCGACGCCCTCGGCGTGGGCGTGGGCCAGCGCCGCGAGCACATCCCGCAGAATCTCCACGGCACGCCGGAGCGGCAGCTCTCCGTGACGCGCCAGCCAGGCCCGCAAGGTGGTGCCCTCGACGAACGTCCGGGTGTGGTAGACGAACGGTCCCGCCCGGCCGGCGCCGTGCGGGGCCACGAGGCTCGGATGCCGGAGCCGACGCCCTAGCTGCGCGATCTCCTGCTCGAACCGCGTGGAGTCGACGGCGAGCGACAACGGGCCGGGCAGCACCTTCACGAGGAGGCCGCTGCCAGCGGACTTTTCCAGCGCCACGAACATGCGGCAATTTCCGACGGGTCGCACCTCGCGCTCCACCCGGTACGCGGGCTCGAGCGCGTGCCCCAATGCCGCGCGGAGATCAGCCATGAATGTGCGAATATGGTGGCGGGCTGCCGTCGCCCGCAACCGTCACAGGCGCCGGTCACCGCGGCGCGACTATCGGGGCCAGAGGACCACCAGCGCGTAGGTCGCGAGGCCGAGCAGCGCGAGCGCCAGGACAACGAGCGTCCAGCCGATGATGACGTATCCCTGGCCCAGATACACGGCCCGCGCGCCGGTCATGCGTCGAACGTCACGCAGCAGATTCACGCCGGGCGGCGGAACTCCTGCAGCGCCACCGTGCGCCGCCCCAGGCCGGTAATCCGGCGCCCCGACGTGATGACCGCGAGCGCCAGCGGCACGATCAGCGCGAGGAATGTGGCGCCAGCCCGTAAAGCTTCGCATACCTGCCATGTGCCCGCGGTCACCGGCGTCGCGTGACAGCCCGGGCGGTCCCGACGCCGTGACTCGTCGGTCGGTGGTGTGCTCTTTATTACGGCCGTGCATGGAACACCCATGCACATTCCGATCGTGCGTACCCGTCATCAGGAGAGCGGATGGTAACCGGTTCCGGGGCCCTCACCACCTCGACGCCCGTATTGTCCGATGCCGTCCTCGTGGAACGGATCGCAGCGCTCGGCGACCGTGCCGCACTGGCTGAGCTGGATACGCGGCACGGCATGACGTTGTACGCGATTGCCTACACCTTGCTGTTGAATCCAGATGCGGCGGATGTGGCGGTCGCTGCCACCCTGCGGGAAGCGTGGCGGCGCGCAGCGTCGTTCATCGCGCGGGAACAGACTGTGGGACGGTGGTTGGCCCAGCTGACGCGCAAGGCCGCACAAGATCAGTTACGACGTTCGGTGATGTCCCCTGGCGGGCTGCTCCCGCGGCGCACCAGCGTGGCTCCCCCCTCCCCGCGCCCACCCGCTCGCGAGCCGTCCGGTCACCGTGCCCGGACGTCGCTGCGCCTGACCTGGGTGGCCGCGGCGCTCGTGCTGCCCCTGATCCTTCTCACCTAGGCTCACCCCGACTCAGTCGGTCTCAATCCACACGTAGTCGCGCCCGTCCCAGACCACCCAGCCACTGGGTGCTCCGGGCTGGCTGATGTACAGGAGGTCGCGGCCGACGGGGGCGTGCCCGCGCACGTGTCGGGGCGAGTCGACGCCCCAGCTCGCTCGCCAATTCAGTTGATCCTTCCCGTTACCGATCGGCTGGCCCGCGCCCACGACATGGACCGACCGATCGATGCGGTGCACGATCGCGATGCCGTGTCGCAGTCCGCCCGTGTCCTTGATTTGGACAGCGAGGTCGAGCAGGCCGTCGCCATCAAAGTCCCCGAATTCATGGATCGTGTTCAGCTCGGACGAGAGGATGAATCGCTGCCCCAGACCCGAGGCGACCAGGGCGCTGTCTGCCCAGCGCGGGAGGTCGCCAAACGTGCGCCGCGAGACCTGGGCACTGGCGGGTGCGACGCCCAGGAGGAGCGCGGTAGTGAGGAGTGCTTTGGTTGTCATAACGGTCATACGTGCGCGCAGCCGAACGCGTTGACGCTTCCTGGGCGCCAGGGTGGCTGGCGCAAGGAGGCCGAGTAGGCCAGCATAATAGGGCCGACCCGTCGCCCGTGCGATTACCGGTCCACCCACGTGATATTGGAGACGCCATGACGCAGAGCAACTGTTCGCGCCGCGAATTTCTCGGCTTGAGCGCGGCTGCCGCCGGCGCATCGTTTGCCGCGAAACCGATGGTGTCGCTACCGCGCAACCTCATGCTCGCTCCGGAGGCGGTTCCCCCGAGCGAGCGCGTCCGTTTCGGCATGATCGGCGTCGGCATGCAGGGGAACTGGCTCCTGTCCGAGTCCATCAAGCTGCCGGGGGTCGAATGTGCCGCCGCCTGTGACCTCTACGACGGCCGACACACGTTGGCCCGGGAGATCGTGCGAGCCGATCTGCCGGTCACGCGCCGCTATCAGGCGCTGCTGGACGACAAGAGCATCGACTGCATCGTGGCGGCGGTTCCCGATCACTGGCACAAGCAGGTGGTCGTCGACGCGGTGAGCGCGGGCAAGGACATCTACTGCGAGAAGCCGATGTCGCACACCGCGGCCGACGGCGTGGCCATGGTGGACGCGGCGAAGAAGACCGGACACATCGTGCAGATCGGCTCGCAGCGCGTCAGCTCCCAGATCTGTGCCAAAGCCAAAGAGCTGATTGCCCAGGGGACGCTGGGTGACTTGATGCTGGTCGAGGGATGGCTCGGACGAAACGATCCCACGGGCGCGTGGCAGTATCCGCCGCCCCCGGATCTGTCCCCTCGGAATCTGGACTGGGATACCTGGCAGGGGACGGTCCCCAAGCGCGCGTTCGATCCCAACATCTTCGCGCGCTGGCGTTGCTGGAAGGAGTACGGCACAGGCGTGGCCGGCGACCTGCTGGTCCACCTGATCAGCGGCATGATGTTCATGCTGGGCATCAATGAGCCGCCGAAGCAGGCTTCGGCGGTGGGTGGCATCCGGCGCTGGAAGGACGGTCGCAACATGCCGGACGTGCACGCGGTCGTCTATTACTTCGGCGAGCTACCGGTGTACATGCGGCTGAATCTGGGAACGGAAATGCCGGAGGCCTATCGCATCCAGGGGTCGAAGGGTGTACTGGACGTGACCGGATCGACCTTGAGCTTGACGCCGCAAACCGGCAAGGATTCGTACCCCAGCTACTACACCGGCAGCTACCCCCGTGCCATGCGGGAGGCGTATCTCGAGAAATGGCATCTGGAGAACGATCCGAAGCCGGGTCAAGCGGCGGCGATGCCCGAGACCATGTCCTTTAGCGGGCCCGACTTCGACGACGTCCGGCCACACCTGTGGACCTTCTTCGACGCCGTGCGCACCCGGAAGCCGGTGGTGGAGGATGCAGTGTTCGGTCACAACGCGGCGCTGGCCTGCCACATGGCGAACGAGTCGTACTTCCGGAAGAGCGCCGTCTCCTGGGACGAGGCCTCGAAGACTATTCGGTAAGGTAGCGCTGCAGCCACTCGACCCAGCGACGGTTGACATCGCGCTGGCGCACCGGGTCGGCCGGCGCGTGGCCGGGACCCGGGTAGGCCACGAAGTGCACCGGCACATCGTTGTCGCGCAACGCGCGATACAGCATGTAGGACCCCGTGACTGCGACCCGCGCGTCCCCCGTGTTCGACAGGATCAACGTGGGCGCGCGGATCTTCCACGCATGCGCGAGCGGCGACTCGGCCAGCCATGCCGCAAGGCGGTCGCCCACCCACGGCGACGCGGTGATCGCGTGGCGGCGCATCACGTTCAGGTCCGACAGGTTGTACATGTCGAGCAGCGAGAGCGGGGCGGCGCCGGCCACCCCCGCGCGCCAGGTCGCCGCATAGCGGCCGAGCAGCCACGCGGTGAGATAGCCGCCGTAGGACCAGCCCGTTACCGCGAGCCGCGTCGTGTCCACGATACCGCGGCGCACCAGGGCGGCCACGCCCGCCATGATGTCCCGCCCGGGCCCCTCGGCCGCGCTCGCGGCGATCGCGCGCTGGAACGCGTTACCCAGATTGTCGCTGCCCCGATAGTTCGGCTGGAACACGAGCCAGCCGTGGGCCGCGAGCAGCTGCGCTCGGGCCGAGAACTCCTCGGTCGAGCTCGCCGTGGGACCCCCGTGGATGAGGAGCACGAGCGGGGAGCGCCGCCCGGGCGAAAAGTCGGGCGGCAGGGTCAGCACGCCGTTCGCCCGGAGGCCGTCGGACGTGGCCCACTCCACCGCCTCGGAGCGACCGATCGCCCGGGCCGCGATCTCGCGGTGGAAGTCCGTCAGGCGCCGCGGCGGCCCCGCCGACGAGGCGAGATAGTAGATCTCCGCCGGTCGAGCGGGCTCCGTGCCGACCACCGCGATTGCGCCGCGCCGATCCACCGTGAGCTCCGACACCTCCGCAACGTCCCCGAGCGGTACGCGGCGCGCCGGACCGTCCAGTGGCTGCACCCACAACGCCGACCGCGTGCCGTCGGTCCCGAGCACGAGCAGGGCTCGCCCGTCGCCGAGCCACGCGAACTCGGTGACGTGCCGATCGAGCGCCCTGGTGACGGCGCGCCCCTCTCCACCGCCCGCCGGAGCGACGTCCACCTCGTCGACGTTTGCGGGGTCGCCGTCGCGCGGGAACGTGTAGGCGACGCGCGCGCCGTCCGGTGAGAGCAGCGGCGACCCCTCGCGCGCCGTCCGGCCGGTGAGCCCGCGCATGGCGCCGGTGGCTGCGTCCACGAGCCACACGGCGCTCTGGTCCGTGTCGCCCGAGTGGGGCGTCGCAAACCGCACGAACGAGATCGTCCGGCCGTCGGCGGACCAGGATAGGGGCGAGGTCGTGAGGCTCGTCGCAACGCTCCAGTCACCCCGCGTCACGCGCGACGCCTCGCCAGTGGCGAGCGAGACGAGCCACACGTGTGCCGGAGCGGGCGGCGCCGCGGTGAGGTAATCGTCGTTTCCCACCTCAAACGCGTCGTTGGAGGGCTCGGTGGGCGCGGTCGCCGTATCGGGGGCGACGTAGGCGATCGCGCCGCCGTCCGGCCGCCAGGCGAAGCCCCGCACACCGGCGGGCGCACGCGTCACGGCCCGAGCCTCGCCGCTCGCCAGCGGGAGCACGAAGACCTGCGCCTGTCCTTCGACCGTCGCGAGGAACGCGATCGCGTCGCCCTGGGGCGCCCAATGCGGGCCGCCGAGTCCCGGCCGCCCGGCGACGAGCACACGTTGCGCCCCGGTCGCGATGTCCAGCAGGATCAGCTCGGTATCGTAGCGGTTGGCCTCGTAGTTCGGGCGCGCCGCGAGGAACGCGATCGCCCGGCCGTCGGGGGAGATCCCCGGG
>QHTS01000042.1 GCA_003220905.1 Gemmatimonadota bacterium
AGCGGGCCATGCGCTCCGGGTCGAACCCGTCGAACGCCTCGAGGAAGCGGGCGCGCTTGTGCAGGATGACGCGCCAGGAGAGCCCGGCCTGGAAGCCGTCGAGCACGAGCTTCGCGAACAGGTCCGGATCGCCCCGCAGCGGCACGCCCCACTCCTCGTCGTGATAGGCGAGCATCAGCGGGTCGTCGCCGCCCGCCCAGCAACGCTTGATCACGGCGCGGCCACGGCCAGCGTGACGCGCGAGGGGTAGCGAGCGGACCGGTAGATGCGGTGCGTCGCCTTCCGATAATCCGAGTCCTTGGCCAGGAAGATGTTCGGGACGTAGGTCTGCGGGTTCCGATCGATGATCGGGAACCACGTGCTCTGCACCTGGACCATGATCCGATGGCCCCGGAGGAACCGGTAGTCCTGGGTGTGGAGGTCCACGACGTACTCCACCACCGCGTTCGGTACGATCGGCTCGGGGCGCTCGAAGCCGTTGCGGAATCGGCCGCGGAACACGTCGTTCGCTACCATGAGCTGGTAGCCGCCGAGCGTCGGATCCGTGGGATGGTCGTCCGGGTAGACGTCGATGAGCTTCACGATCCAGTCGGCGTCGCTGCCCGTGGTGGCCGCGAACAGATGCGCGACGATGTCGCCCCGCACCACGACGTCCTCGCCGAGCGGCTCCGTTTCCCAGCTCAGCACGTCCGGTCGGCTCTGCACGAACCGTTGGTCCTGGAGCAGCCATGTGTACCAACCCGATCCCTTCGGGTAGTAGGTCGGCTCGATGGGGCGGTTCCGGTACGGCACCGGATGCGCCGGGTCCGAGACGTAGCTGTCGAACGCGGAGGGCGCACGCTCGAGGGGGGGGCGCTCGAAGGACAGCCGGCCGGCGGAGGCGAAGTACAGGTCGCGCGCGCGACTGGTGCGTTCCGGCAGGTCCAGGGGCTTGTCCTTGAGGTAGTGCGCGAAAAAGGTCGCCTGCACGCTGTCGCGGAAATACTCGCCCGTATTCACGCCGAAGCGGATGTTGCCGAGCTGGTTGCCCGGCCCGCGCGCCCACCCGCCGTGGTTCCACGGGCCGACTACGAGGAAGTTCCGGTTGAGCGAGTCGTGCCGCTCCAACAGCTCGTAGATCTTCAACGGCCCGTAGAAGTCTTCCTGATCCCACCAGCCGCCGACGTTCAGCGTCGGCACGGCGACCCGGCTCAGGTACGGCCCGATCGCCTGACGCTGCCAGAACGCGTCGTAGTTCGGGTGCGCGACGAAATCGTTCCAGCTCGGCAGCGATCCGTGCAAATAGCGCGCGTTCGCGTTTGATAGCGCGCCCAGGGCCAGGTACCAGTCGAACGTGTCGTAGCGGTCGAAGGTGAATTGCGCGTTGGTGTCGGAGGCCTCGGTGAGGACCGCGTATTCGAAGCCGTAGCTGAGACGGAAGGCGCCGTTGTGGTGGAAATCGTCACCCAGGAACATGTCGGCAGGAGACGCCTGAGGCGACACCGCCCGGAGGGCGGGATGGGGGTCGAGCAGGGCCATCGCCGTGAGCCAGCCATCGTAGGAGATCCCGAGCATCCCCGCGCGGCCGTTGTGGCGGGCAACGTTCTTGAGGAGCCAGTCGATTGTGTCGTACGCGTCGGTGCTCTCGTCGATCGCGCGGGGATCGGAGGAGCTTCGCGGCGGGCGTTGCATCACGAACCGCCCCTCCGACTTGAAGCGGCCCCGGATGTCCTGGAACACGAAGACGTAGCCCTCGTCCACCAGGGCCTTCATGTAGCCTGCGAGCGCCCGGCGCGGCGTCTCGTCGATCCCGTATGGCGTCCGTTGCAGCATGAACGGCAGGGGGCCGTGGTCGGCCTTGGGCACGAAGATACTGGTGTGGAGCCGGACACCGTCGCGCATCGGGATCATCGTATCGACCTTCGTGAACGCCTCGGTCGGGTCGGATGTCTCCTGGGCCGCGAGCGGCGCGACGACACACCACAGCGAGAAGACGAACCGGTGACACGGCGGCACGAACGCCTCGGGGTGAAGTGTGACCAATTGTGCATCGCGCGCCGTGGCGCGGCCAGTCCGGCACTAGATTGCATCGATGCGCTACCTCCGGGTGGTCGAGGACCAGGGCCGCTACGTGGCGTCGCTTCCCGAAACGGCCCCGCCAACGCCCGCGCGGGGCGAAGTGATCATCCGGGTCACGGCGTCCGGGGTGAACCGCGCGGACCTCCTCCAGATCGCCGGACGCTACCCGCCACCGCGCGGGGAATCCGAAGTTCTGGGGCTCGAGGTCTCGGGCGCGCTCGACGAGACGGGAGAGCCGGTCTGTGCCCTGCTCGCCGGGGGCGGGCATGCCGAATACGTCGCAGCGCCGGTGGGGCAGGTTTTCCCGGCGCCGGCCGACCTCGACCTGGTCGCCGCGGCGGGCATCCCGGAGGCATTCCTCACGGGATTCGTGAATCTGATCGTCGAAGGCGGCCTCGAGCGGGAGGCGACGGTGCTGGTGCACGCAGGCACGTCCGGCGTGGGGCTCGCGGCCATCCAGGTCGCGAAGCTCTCCGGCGCGCGGGTCGCGGCGACGACGCGCAGCGCCGACAAGCGCAAGGCCCTCGAGGCGGTGGGCGTGGATCTCGCCATCGACACCGCCCGACAGGATTTCGCGGCGGAGATCGAGGGGCGCTGGGGCCGCGATGCGGTGGACGTGGTGCTCGACCCAGTGGGGACGTCGACCTTCGCCGGCGACCTGCGCGTCCTCAAGACCGGCGGGCGGGTCGTAATTCTCGCCACCATGTCGGGCTCCGAGGCGGGCCTGGACCTCACGCTGCTGATGAGGAAGCGTGCCCGCATCGTGGGCTCGACGCTCCGGGCTCGGAGCCGCGCCGAGAAGGCAGCGCTCGTGACCCGGTTCAAGGACGAGATCCTACCGGGGTTCACCGACGGCGCGCTGCGGGTCGTCGTGGATACGGTGTTTCCGGTCGCGCGGGCGGCCGAAGCGTTTCAGCGTATGCGCGAGAACCGCAACGTCGGCAAGATCCTGATCGCGTGGCGACACGACTGATGTATCTTTCGCCGCCGTGAAGCCAAACCGAGCGCGAACCATCGTCTACGCCGTGGCGGTTGCGGCAGCGTGTCGGGGGGGGGGTGCGCGCAAGCCGGCCGCCGCCCGGGTCGCGGCGCCGGATACGCTGTCCCCGCCCGACACGGTCAATATCTACGGCGCGGCCGGGGCGAACGCGCTCTCGGGCGTCGCGGCGCGGGCCCGGCCGCTCGTGTACGTCCCCAATTCCCACGATGGCACGGTGACCGTCATCGACCCGCGCCGCTATCGTGTGGTCCGCACCTTTGCCACGGGCGCCCTGCCGCAGCACGTCGTCCCCTCTCACGACCTGACGAGGCTGTGGGTCGCGAACAACCGCGGGAACAGCCTGACACCCATCGACCCGGCGACCGGTCGCGAGGGAACGAGCGTACCCGTCGCGGATCCCTACAATCTGTATTTCACGCCGGACGGCCGGTTCGCGATCGTCGTGGCGGAGCGGCGGCGGCGGCTCGATTTCCGGGACGCGACGACGATGGCGCTCGTGCAATCAGTCGCGCTGGGGTGCAAGGGTGTGGACCACATGGAATTCACAGGGGACGGGCGGTTCGCGGTCGCGACCTGTGAGTTCTCGGGG
>QHTS01000037.1 GCA_003220905.1 Gemmatimonadota bacterium
ACGCATGGGCGCCGCCGGGAGGGCGGCGGTGGCGACGCACTACAACTGGGATCGGGTCGCGGCCGACCTGGTCCGCATCGACCGGGAGTTCCGCAGGCCCTGACGCAGATTGCTCCGAGAGGACGCTTTCCGTTAGCATTCGGCACGCCCATGCGCCAGCCTCTCCCGGGACCCTCGCGGTTGACGACCATGTTGTTGGCGCAGGATTTCCCTCCGATGGGCGGAGGTATCGCGCGCTTGCATGGCGAGCTCGCCCGGCGCTTTCCTCCAGGCGAGCTGATCGTCTCGACTCCGGCCGATCGCGATGCCTCCGATGTGGACGGCACCTTTCCCGCGGTGATCGATCGACTCCCGATCTCCGCCCGCAGTACCAAGACGCTGCCGGGGTTGCTGTTGTGGTCGCGTCGGGCCGCGAGCCTCGCGCGCCAACACCGGGTGCGCTTCGTGTATTGCGGCAACGTCAAGCCCGCAGGCTATCCTGCGCGCTGGGTGTACGAGCGGGTACGCGTCCCTTATGGTCTCCTGCTGTACGGCGGCGACCTCTTGAGCGAGCAGCACAAGATTCGCCAGTCGGCGTTCAAGCGCCGCACCGCCCGGGTCATCTTCGGCGGGGCCGCGGTGCTCGTGGCGATCAGCGACTGGACGCGGGACTTGACGCTCACCGTGCTCGGCGAGCTGGGCCTGGACGCGCACAGTCAGCGCCTCCGCGTGGTGCACATGGGCACCGATCCAACGCAGTTCCGCCCGGGCGTGGAGACCGCCACGCTTCGCAAGCGCGCCGAACTGCCGGACCGCGGCACCCGCTGGCTGGTGACCGTGGCGCGGCTCGAGCAGCTCAAGGGGATCGATACGGTGATTCAGGCGCTCCCGGCAATCCTCGAGCGGGCGCCCGACGTCGGCTACGTGATTGCCGGCCGCGGTCCCGATCGGGAGCGACTGGAGAGGCTGGCCCACAAGCTCGGGGTCGCGGACCGCGTGCGGTTTCTGGGCCTCGTTGGCGACCAGGATTTGCCGGCCGTCTACAACCTGGGATCCGTGTACCTCGGCATGTCGCGGCGCGTGGGACGTATGGACGTGGAGGGCTTCGGGATCTCGCTGGTCGAGGCGTCGGCCTGCGGGCTGCCGGTGGTGGCCGGGAATTCGGGGGGCATCCCCGACGCGGTGCGCGACGGGGAGACGGGCATTCTCGTGCCGCCGGAAGACCCGGCAGCGCTCGCGGCAGCAGTCTGCCGGGTGCTCACCGACCGGGAGCTCGCGGCCCAGCTGGGACAGAACGGGCGGCGTGCCGTCGAAACGCACTTTAACTGGGACCGCGTCGTGCGGGACCTGCGGGCCATCGAATCTGAGGTGGTCTCCTAGGACGCCCTCCTTCCTGCTACGAGATGGATGACGTCCGCTGGTTCGCGCCGAATCGGTTCTGCACGCTCGTCGTTCCGCGCCTGCGTGACCGCGGCCTCTCGATCGCGCTGGACGGTGACAGGCCGGCGCGGCTCGCGATCGCGATGGATGCGCAGGTGGCCGCGGACGCGTGCCGCTACGCTGTCCGGCACCGCTGCCCGCTCATTCACTATGTGTGGGACCTGCCGCCCTGGTGGCTCGGGCGCGGCCGTCATGACTGGGTGTGGCTGGTGGCGGGACGCTACGTCTGGCTGCCGCGCTTGGGCCGCCGTTACGCGGCGCGCCGCGGCTTCTACAGCCGCCTGCGCTACGTCGCGGCGCATGCCGCGGCGGTCTGGGTACCCAGCACCGCCACGGCGACCAGCGTGCGAGAGCGGTTAGGGGTGGACTGCCGCCAGGTGCCCTTTTGCTTCGATTCAGACAGGTTCACGCCGGGCCCCCCCCCGGCGCGCAGACGCGGAGTGCTCAGTGTGTCGCGTCTCACGCCGCAGAAAAACCACGCAGCGGTGATTCGCGCCGCCGCGCGGTTCGAGCCCAGGATGCCGGTGCGGATCATCGGAAGCGGCCCGGAACAGGGGTCGCTCGAGCGCCTGGCCGCGGAGCTGGGCGTGCCGTGCACCGTCGAGTCCGACCGCTCGGAGTCGGAAGTCCTGGCGGCGTACCGTGTCGCTGAGGTGGTGGTTTGCCCCAGCACCTTCGAAGGCTTCGGGCTCACGCCCATGGAAGCGATCGCGACCGCCACCCCGGTGGTTGCGTCGGACATCCCGCCCCATCGTGAGTTTCTCGGGACGTCGCCCCACTTCTTCACCCTCGATGACGACGAGAGCCTGGTGGCGGCCATCGAGGCCGCGCGCGCGGGTCCGCCACCGGGGCGGGGGGTGCTGTCCCGGGTGACCATCGAGGCGGCGGCCGAGCGGTTCTCCGACGGCCTGATGCCGTATCTGCGCCGAGCGCGGCGCTAGCTGGCGGCGCCGGCGGCCTTCGGGGTCGCCGCCGGCCGCGCGCCGATGGCGTACGTGGGGCAGTGCCGGATGAATTCGCCGTCGATCGGGGACCACTCCTGGTCCGGCCGCGTGACGACGGCCTTGCCCTGCGCGTCGAGCACGAACATGCCGGGCGGTGCCTGCACCAGGCAGGCGCCGCAGCCGATGCAACGCTCGCGCTGCACCCGCACCGTGACGGAGCGTCGCGGGTGGACGCCGGGGTCGCCCCGCGCCGGCCATTCCTCCGGCCGGTCGAGCGCGGCGATCGTCGCGCGGTAGCCTTCGTCCACCACCTCGCGCAGATGGTCGAAGTCGAAGGCCGAGATGTGCTCGACGCGCGGGTGGATATAGTAGATCGGCGGCGTCGTCCACTCGCGCAGCCGCAGCTCGAGGATGGCCTGCATCGCGATCTCCGCCGCCCGCGCGAATACCGAAGCGAAGCCTTCGTCCTGGGTGTCCGCCCGGAAGGCGTTCGAGGCGGACACATCCACCGCGATGATCAGGTCCGCGCCGAGGATGCGCGCCGTGCCGACCGGCAGGTTGTCCACCGTGGCGCCATCCATGTAGAACCGCCCGCGGATCTCGCGGGGGGGGAGGTACCCCGGCAGCGCGCAAGAGGCGAACACTGCGTCCTTCACCGGCACCTCGTCGAGCCCCTCGAGCCCCCAGAACACCTGCATCCCCGAGTTCAAGTCCACCGTGTTGACGATCAAGCGGTTGCGCAGGTCCTGGAAGGTGATGTTGCCGAGGAGGCGGTCGAGCAGGTGGTCGAGCGGCTCGCGACGGAACAGGGCGGGGGCCCGCATCCGTTTGAACGCCATATCGGCGTGAGCGCGCGCGAAGACGTCCTTGCGCTGCAGGCCGAGGGCGATCTCGCGCAGCTCCGCGATGCTCTTCCCGGCGGACCATGCGGCGCCCACCAGCGCGCCCACGCTCGACCCGACGACCTGCGACGGCACGAGCCCGCGCTCGGTCAGTGCCTGCAGCACGCCGACGTGCGCGACGCCTTTCATGCCCCCGCCGCCCAGCACGAGGGTGAACTGGGTTTGATTGTTCACGTGACCCGCCGCTTGCCCGGGAGGTGAGCCTCCGAGTAACGTAGTCGTGGCCCCCAGCCCCGCGCTACTCATGCGTCATCGCGTTGTACGGAACCGTTGGACACTGGCTGGTCTCGCCCTCGTGACGCTGCTCGGGCTGGCGGCGCTCGCCGCGCCGTGGCTGGCGCCCGGCGATCCGACCCGCGGCGATCTCGCCGCCGCGCTGCGCTCGCCCTCGATGGCGTACCTGCTCGGCACCGATGCCCAGGGCCGGGACGTGCTGACCCGCGTGCTGTTCGGGGCCCGGCTGTCGCTCGCGGTAGGCCTCGCGAGCCAGGTGATCGCCCTCGCCGCGGGCCTCGCGCTCGGCCTCACGGCCGGCTTCTACGGCCGCTGGGTCGACGCCGTGGTGATGCGCGTCGCCGACGTGACCCTCGCATTCCCGTCGCTGCTCCTCCTCATCGCCGTCGCCGCCGCCGTGCGGCCGTCGCTCCCGGTCGTGTGTGTCGTGATCGGGCTCGTGGGCTGGGCAGGGATGGCGCGGCTGGTGCGCGGGCAGGTGCTCGTGGCGCGCGGGCTCGACTATGTGCAAGCGGCCCGTGCCCTTGGCGCGTCCGACGCGCGGCTCGTGGCGCGGCACGTCCTCCCCAATGTCCTCGGGCCGGTCATCATCGCGGCGACCCTCGGGGTCGGCGGCGCGATCATGGCGGAGGCGGCCCTCTCGTTCGTGGGCCTGGGCGCGCAGCCACCGACGCCGTCCTGGGGCGCCATGATCGCGGAGGGACGGGATCTGCTGCGGGTCGCGCCGTGGGTGTCGCTCTTCCCGGGGCTCGCCATCGGCGTCACCGTGCTGGGCGTCAATCTCGTGGGCGACGGGCTGCGCGACGCGCTGGACGTCAGAGCATGACCGACATCGCGTACCACCCGACCCGGCTGCGCGCCCTGCGCGATCAGTTCCGCGCGCTGCGCGCCGCGGAGTTCCCGTGGACTGCGGACACCGTCTACTTGAACAACGCCTCCATCGGCCCCATCCCCGAGCGCACGCGCCGCGCCCTGGACGAATTCACTGCGAAGCGGACCGCTCCGCACCTCCTCCCGGACCGGGAGCTCCAGGCGGGACTGCAGGCGGCGCGCGTGGCCGTGGCTCGGTTCCTCAACGCCGAGCCGGACGAGATCGCGCTCGCGACCAACACCAGCCACGGCCTGAACCTCGCGGCCCGCGCGCTGCCCTTGCAGCGTGGCGACGTGGTCCTCGTCTCGGACCGTGAGTTCCCGGCGAACGTGTATCCCTGGATGCTGCTCAAGAAGCAGGGCGTCGACGTCGAGCTCGCACCCTGCACCCCCGAGGGCTGGCCCGACGAGGACTACCTCGTCGAGCGCCTGCACGACCCACGGGTACGCGTGCTCGCGGTGTCCTTCGTCCAGTTCTCGAACGGCTACCGCGCCGATCTCGCCCGGCTCGGCGCCGCCTGCCGC
Organism: Gemmatimonadota bacterium; assembly: GCA_003220905.1. GTDB lineage: Bacteria > Gemmatimonadota > Gemmatimonadetes > Gemmatimonadales > GWC2-71-9 > AG41. The sequence continues at coordinate 4,895 of QHTS01000037.1, forward strand.
GCCAACGGCACGTTTCTCGTGGTGGACGGGATTCAGGGAGTGGGGAACTCGGTGCTCGACGTCCGCGAGACGCCGGTCGACATCCTCGCGTGCGGCGGGCAGAAGTGGCTGCTCGCGCCTTGGGGATCCGGGTTTGTCTACGTGCGGCGGGAGCTCATCTCGGTACTCGAGCCCGCCGTCGCCGGCTGGATGGCGTTCGAGGGGACCGACGACTTCTCGCGACTCACCGAGTACAACCCCACCTTCCGCTCCGACGCCCGTCGCTTCGAGATGGTGACGCTCCCCTTCCAGGATTTCTACGGGATGACCGCCTCGGTCGGCATGCTCGCGGAGCTCGGCATCGACGACATCGCGCAGTACGCCCGAGTTCTGCACGAGCCGGTGTTCCGCTGGGCCGACGAGACCGGCGTCCGCGTCGTATCACCGCGCGCGGAGACGCACCGCTCCGCGATCATCTGCCTCGCCCCCGCGCACCCCGTCGAGGCCTACCACGCGCTGAAACGGGCGCATGTCGTATGCTCGCTGCGCGAGGGTGCCATCCGGCTCGCGCCGCATTGCTACAACACCGTGGAAGAGCTCGAGCGGGTGCTGGACGTACTCGACCAGTTAGAGTAAAGCGTTACACGACGCCACGACGCCACGTTGCACGAGAGCCTGTTTCGTGGAACGTGGCGTCGTGGCGTCATGCAACGCTCTCCCGGTGCTTGTCCCCCCACCCCGCCCATCCGACAAACAGCCACCCGAAGATGATCCCGCCGATCGCCAGCGCGACCTGCGTCGGCGGCGGGGGACTAAAGAGCGAGCCGACGTACGACAGCACGAGCAGCGCGATGAGCGCCCAGAACCCGTAGCGTCCGATTCGGTCACGCGCGCGGGTCGCCGTGGCGTAGAGCCAAAGCCCCGCGACGAACATGACGCCCTCGACGACGATCGTCCCGGCCACGGAGTTCCAGAGACCGAGCCCCAGCGGCGTGCCGCCCGGGTACAGCGGCATGTCGGGCCGGTGAGTGACGAAGTCGAGCACCCAATGGCTCACGACCAGGAGCGCCCCCACGAGCGCCGCGCGCCCCTCGCCGGTGCGCATGCGGTAGAAGAGCGCGAACAGGGCGCCCCATCCGATGAGCGTGATCAGGCTGTGCGAGATCGGGATCGAGTCGAGCCACAGCGTCAGGAACGGGTTCGGCCCCGGCACGACGTGTGCCTGCTCCCACCCTACCAGCAGGAACACCGGCCAGAGCAGATCCGCGAGCGACGCCGCGGCGAACAGCGTGCCCAGAGAGGTCCTCGGCGCGGCGCGCTTGGCCGCGAGCGCGAGAGCGTAGTGGCCGATGAACATCGCGATCTCCCTTGATATCCCGATGTGCCGTGATTATGCCGGTCAGCGCGACAGCCGCAGCAGCCCGTAGTCCTTCTTGCCCTTGCGCAACAGCAGGTTGCCGCCCGCGATCCAGTCCGCCGGCCCGATGGTCCGCGCCACATCCTTCACCCGCTCCTGGTTCAGGTAGATCCCGCCCTGCTCGATCTGCCGACGCGCCTCGCTTTTTGACTTCGCCAGGCCCGCCCGGACGACGGCATCGACGAGGGTCAGACCGTCGCGACTCTCGAGCGCGACGGTGGGGATCTCCTGCGCGAGCGCGTCGAACGCGCTGGGCGCGACGTCGCGTGGGCTGAATTCGTCGAACAGGATGGCGCTCGCGGCGACGGCGCTCTGGCAAGCCTCCTTGCCGTGGACGAGTTGGGTCACCTCGATCGCCAGCTTCGTTTGCGCCTCGCGGCGGCTCGGGTCCTTGTGATGCGACTTGAGCAGGGCCTTGATCTCATCCTGCGACAGCAGCGTGAACAGCTTGAGGTAGCGCTCCGCGTCGCGGTCGTCGGTATTCATCCAGAACTGGTACAGCTTGTACGGTGAGGTGAGGCTGGGATCGAGCCAGACCGACCCGGCTTCCGTCTTTCCGAACTTCGCGCCCGACGCCGTCGTGAAGAGCGGTCCGACGAGCCCGTGCGCTTCGCCGCCTTCCACGCGGCGGATCAGATCGATTCCCGCCGTGATATTGCCCCACTGATCGCTGCCACCCACCTGGATCGTGCACTGCTCCTTCCGATACAGGTGCAGGAAGTCGTAGGCCTGGAGCAACATGTAACTGAATTCGGTGTAGGAGATTCCGGCATCGAGTCGAGCCTTCACGGACTCCTTCTGCATCATCACATTGACGCTGAAGTGCTTGCCGACATCGCGCAGAAAGGTCACGAGCCGCTGGTCCACGAGCCAGTCGGCGTTGTTCAAGACGAGGGCGCGCGTCTCCTTCGCGTCGAAGTCGAACAGCCGCACCAGCTGGTCGCGCTGGCGGCGCACGTTCTCCCGGATCTGCTCCTCGGAAAGGAGAGGTCGCTCGTTCTGCTTACCGCTGGGATCGCCAATCAGGCCGGTGCCGCCGCCCATCAGCACAATCGGCCTGTGGCCAGCGAGCTGAAACTGCCGCAGCAGCATCAGCGGCATCAGGTTCCCGACCTGGAAGCTGGGCGCAGTGGGGTCGAAGCCGCAGTACAGCGTGCGGCGACCCGTGGCGAGGTGCGCCGCGAGGTCCCGCGTGGCGTGGTGCACGAAGCCCCGCCAGTCGAGTTCGGCCAAGAGGTCGGACATGGCGCGGAATCGTATGGGAACCCTCCACCGCTGGCAAGCGCCGAGCGGCCTCACTAGGTTGTAACGCGATGGCGTCCATTCCAGCGCCCCCCCCCGTTACCCTTCCCGGGCCTCTCTCGTGGTGGCAGAAGCCCAAGGTCCGCCGCCGCGTGATCGCGATCGCGGTGCTCCTCGGCGCCTACCTGCTGGGCCTCTCCTACGGTGCGTGGACTCGGGTGTGTGCAGGCGAGCACTGCCCGAGCATCTCGCGGCTGTATCCCCAGGGGGCCGGCGGGAAGGTCCAGGTCCAAACGTCGAAGATGTACGCGGCAGACGGGCGCCTCATCAGCGAGCTCGGCGCCGAGCGGCGCACCGTGCTGCCGCTCACCGAGATCCCCCTGCCGGTGCGTCAGGCGTTCATCGCCACGGAGGACAAGCGCTTTTACGACCACCACGGGATCGACTACTGGCGCATCCTGGGCGCCATCAAGAACGATCTCGTGACGATGAGCTTCGCGCAGGGGTTTTCGACCATCACGATGCAGCTGGCGCGCAACATCTTCCCGGAGGAGATCAGCCGCGAGAAGACACTCACCCGCAAGCTCAAGGAGGCGCGGGTGGCGGTGGAGATCGAAGGCAACTTCCCCAAGGACACGATCCTCCAGCTCTACCTGAACCAGATCAACCTCGGGGCGGGGGCCCACGGCGTGGAGGCGGCGGCGCAGATCTACTTTGGCAAGCACGCGCAACAGCTCAACGTCGCGGAAGCGGCCACCCTCGCGGCGCTCCCCAAGCTGCCGGCGTTCTACAATCCGCGGACCCACCCGGAGCGCGCCGTGCGCCGGCGCAACGTGGTGCTGGGGCTGATGCGCGACCAGGGGTTCCTGACGTCGGAGGAGGCCGAGCTGTGGCAGGCGTACCCCCTCGTGCTCACCGGGAACCGCACCAATTACGGCGACGTCGCCCCCTACTTCGTCGAGTGGCTGCGCGTGCAGCTCGACGCGCGCTTCGGGCGGGACTTGTACGAGGGCGGCCTGCGCATCTACACGACCCTCGACCTCGACATGCAGGAGGCGGCGGAGCGCGCGCTGCAGTCCCAGCTCGACGCCATCGAGGCCGGCGTGTACTCGAACGGCAAGTTCCCGGGCAAGACGACCTACCGCGAATACCTCGAGTCGTCCAAAGTGGGAGGCGAGGACCACGGCCAGTTCACCAGCTATCTCCAGGGCGCGCTGGTGTCGCTCGAGGCCAACACCGGGTACATCCGCGCCATGATCGGCGGGCGCGACTTCGACGACTCGAAATACAACCGTGCCACCCAGGCGATGCGCCAGCCCGGCTCGACCTTCAAGCCGTTCGTGTACTCGGCGGCCGTGCGGGCGGGCCATCCGGTGACCGAGATCGTCGACGACTCGCCGCTCAACCCGCCCGTGATCCAGCTCGACTCGACGCTGTGGCAGCCCAAGGATGACGACGATACGACGCTCGGTCTGATCCCCATGCGCGAGGGGCTGTACCTGTCACGCAACCTCGCGACGATCAAGCTCGGCATGGCGCTGGGCGAGCAGACGGTGATCGGCGAAGCGCGCCGCTACGGGATTACGTCGGCGCTCCCGCCCTATCCGTCGATCCATATCGGCGCACGCAGCGTACGCCCGATGGAGATCATCGCGGGACGCGCGCCGAGCCGGTCGGCATTCTGCGCGTGGAAGATCGGCAGGGCAACATCTTGTGGCAGCCCGCGATTCGCCGCGAGCCGGTCATGGATCCGGAGCATACCTGGCTCATGGTGGATATGATGAAGGACGTGATCCAGCGCGGTACGGCGTTCACGGCCGTCTGGAAAGCCGGGTTCACGCTGCCCGCGGCCGGCAAGACGGGCACCACCGACGACTACACCGACGCCTGGTTCATCGGCTATACGCCTGAGCTCGTCACCGGCGTTTGGGTGGGCTACGATATTCCGCAGCGCATCCTCGAGCACAACGCGGGCGGAGGAAAGATCGTCGCGCCCGCGTGGACCGCGTTCATGCGCGACGTCTACGACCGCCGGCCCAGGCCGCCCGACTGGGTGCGACCCGACTCGCTCATCACGCGCGAGGTGGACTGGTCGAACGGTTATCTCGCCACACCGTTCTGTCCCCAGGAAGTGCGGCACTGGGACTGGTTCTATCCCGGCACCGAGCCGTCTCAGGCCTGTCCGGTACACGCGCCGTTCGGCATCGGCGTCTCGCCGTAACGGCGAGGGTGCTCCGCCTCCGCGCCCGCTCCGTGCACCCCGTGACGGCGCCGCCCATCGCAGACGGGGCCGTTCTCGTTGACGACCGTGGGAAGCTCGCGGCGGTGGGCCCCGCCGCGACGGTGCCCGCACCCGTCGGAGCGCGGCAGCTTGAGTTCCCCGACGGCGCCATTGTCCCGGGACTCGTCAACTGTCATACCCACCTCGAGCTCACCCATCTCGCCGGGCGGAACGCCGGGCGCGGGTTCCCCCGGTGGATTCGCACCATCCGCGCGCTCAAGGACGCCACGACGCCGGAGGAGTTCTCCCGCTCGGCGGAGCAGGGCGTGCGCGACGGTTGGGCCCGAGGCATCACGTGCATCGCGGACACGGGTTCGAGCGGCGCCGTGCTGCCCGCCCTGTCCCGGCTGGGGGGCCGAGGCATCGCGTATCACGAGGTGTTCGGACCGGACCCCCACCAGGCCGACGCGAGCCTCGCGCAGCTCGAGGAGGCGCTATCGCAGCTCGAGCCGTTCGTCACGTCGCTGGCGGCGCTGGGGATTTCGCCACACGCGCCCTACACGGTGAGCGCGCCGTTGTACCGTGCGGTGGCCGCCCTCGCGCGGCGCGACCACTTCCCCATCGCCGTGCATATCGCCGAATCGTACGAAGAAACGCTGCTCGTGCGCGACGGCCTCGGTCCGTTCGCGGAGGCTTTGTGGGACCGGGGCATCGCGGTCGCACGGCAGGACTGCTCGCCCGTACAATATCTCGAGCGGCTCGGTGTGCTCTCGCCGGAGACGCTCTGCATCCACTGCGTCCAGGTGGATGCGCAGGACGTGAAGGCCCTGCGGCACGCCGGCGCCGCGATCGCCCACTGCCCGCGCTCGAACAGCGCTCACGGCCATGGCGCGGCCCCGCTTCCGGCCGTGCGCGCCGCGGGTCTCCGGGTCGGCGTCGGCACCGACTCCGTGGTGAGCGTGGGCGACCTCGATCTCATCGCCGAAACCCGGGCGGCCGGCCTCAGCGGGGAAGACGCGTTGAGCGTGCTCACCCTCGAAGGCGCCACCGCGTTGGGTCTTGAGAACGAGATCGGCTCCCTACAGGTCGGCAAGCAGGCGGATCTGGCGGTCTTTCCCTTCACCGTCGCCTATCGGCCCCTCCCGTCCGCTCGCGCCCTCCTCACCGTCGTCGCCGGACGCGTAGTTCACGGCTAGATTCTGGCCCCATGAAAACCCAACGCCATGCGGCCATCCTGAAGATCGTCAGCTCGGAGACGGTCGCGAGTCAGGAGCAGCTGCGTGAGCTGCTCAAGGGCGAGGGGTTCGATGTCACTCAGGCGACGCTGTCCCGCGACATCCGTGAGCTGGGCCTCGCCAAAGTGGCGGCGCCGGACGGCGGGTCGCACTACGCGCCGCCGCCCGAGGCGGGGGCGGCCATCCGGCCGCATCTCGGGCAGCTCCTCCCTGCGGTGTTGGTCTCGGTCGATGGCGTCGGTCCGTTGCTCGTGGTGAAGACGCCCGCCGGTGGCGCACAGGCACTCGGGCTGGCCCTCGATGCCGCCGGCTGGACTGAGATCATCGGGACGATTGCGGGCGACGACGCCGTCCTCGTCATTACCAAGAGCGAGCGCGCTCGTCGCGCCGTGCAGACGCGTATCAAGGAGCTGGCTGGCATTCCCCATTAGAGAGGAGGCAGCGTGAAACCCGTGACCACCATTCAGCTACTGGCGGTGTGCGCAGCGGCGGCCTTGATGACGGCCCCGCGCCCGAGCGTCGCCCAACAGGCCGGTATGGCGAGCGGCCCCGCGCCGCTCAACACGCTGACCGCCGCCGAGCGCTCCGCCGGCTGGCGGTTGTTGTTCGACGGCAAGACCACCGCCGGCTGGCGCGGCTTCAAGCAGGACTCGGCGCCGCCCGGCTGGCAAGTCGTGGACGGCGCGCTGACGCGGGTCGCCTCCGGGGGCGACCTCGTCTCGCGGGCCAAGTTTCGGAATTTCGAGCTGACGCTCGAGTGGAACATCGCCCTCGGAGGGAACAGCGGGATCTTCTACCGGGGAAGCGAAGACGACGACGCGATCTACTGGAACGCGCCCGAGATGCAGGTGCTGGATGACGCGGGGCACGTGGACGGCAAGTCGCGTCTCACGTCGGCGGGCGCCGCGTACGACCTGTACCCGTCGCCGGCCGGAGTCGTGAAGCCGGCGGGCGAGTGGAACCAGGTACGCATCGTCGTCAAGGGGAAACACGTCGAGCACTGGCTGAACGGCGTGAAGGTCGTTGAGTACGAGCTGGGAAGCCCCGACTGGAACGCCAAGGTCAAGGCGAGCAAGTTCGCCGGTCACCCCCACTTCGGGCGCAACCCCACCGGCTACATCGGTCTCCAGGACCACGGCGACCGGGTGACCTACCGCAACATCAAGATCCGGGTGCTGCCGTGAGCGTGCGTGCCAGGCTGTCGGCGATGATGTTCCTCCAGTTCTTCATCTGGGGCGCCTGGTACACGACGATCGCGGTGTACATGAACCACCACGGGATGGAGACGCTGACGCACTGGCCCTACACGGTGAACCCGATCGCGGCCATCGTCGCGCCGTTCTTCCTGGGGCTCGTCGCCGATCGCTACTTCGCCACCGAGAAAGTGCTGGGCATGCTCCACCTGCTGGGCGGTGTGGTGATGTTCACGGTGCCCCGGGCCACGGGCGCGCCCGCGGTGTTCATCCTCCTCCTGTTGCTCTACAACCTGTGCTACATGCCGACCCTCGGCCTCGCGAACAGTCTCGCGTTCCACCACATCCAATCGCAGGAGAAACAGTTTCCTCTGATCCGCGTGTTCGGCACCATCGGCTGGATCGTCGCCGGGCTGTTCATCAGCCTCGTCTTGGGCGGCCTGATGGCGGCCGTCCCGGAACAGACGGCGCTGCCGCTCTACACCGCGGCCGGGGCCAGTGTGCTGCTCGGCCTCTACAGCTTCACGCTGCCGCATACGCCACCGCCGGGCGCGGGACAACGCGTCTCCCTGCGCAGTATCGTCGGCCTCGACGCGCTGGCGCAGCTCGGCGACCGCGCCTTCTACGTCTTCATCGCCGCCTCGCTGTTACTGTGCATCCCGCTGGCCGCCTACTACAACTTCACCCAGATCTTCCTGGGCGAAGCCGGCGTCAAGAAGATCGCGGCGACGCAGTCGCTGGGACAGATGTCCGAGGTCGTCTTCATGCTGCTCATGCCGCTCTTCTTCGCGCGACTGGGCGTGAAGCGGATGCTGATGGCCGGCATGGCTGCCTGGGTCCTGCGCTACGCGCTGTTTGCGATCGCGGCGCCCAACGCGGTCTTCTGGCTCATCATCATCGGGATCCTGCTCCACGGGGTCTGCTACGACTTCTTCTTCGTGACCGGCCAGATCTACGTGGACAAGAAATCGACACCCGCGGTGCGCGGCCAGGCGCAGGGATTCCTCGTGCTCGTGACCTACGGCATCGGTATGCTCATCGGCGCACAGGTGGCCGGCAACGTGTACAACCGGCTGCTCGGCGGCGCCGCCGGCCTGACCCTCGAGCGTTGGCCCAGCTTCTGGGTGCTGCCCGCCGGGTTCGCCGCGGTCGTCCTGCTCCTATTCGCAGCGCTGTTTCGCCCCGGTGGCGCGCGCGCGCCCGAACTGGTGGCGGCCGATTGAGGAGCGTCACATCATGCCACGCAAGCGCATCTCGAGACGGAAATTCGTCGGCGATGTCGGCGCCGGTGTGGCATTCGCCATCGTGCCGCGCCACGTCCTGGGGCGCGGATTCCGGGCGCCGAGCGATAAGCTCAACGTCGCTTGCATCGGCGTCGGCGGCATGGGCCGCAACGACGTGAAGGGCATGGAGGGCGAGAACATCTACGCGCTGTGCGACGTCGACTGGAAAATCGCCGAGGACGCCTTTCAGAGCTACTCCAAGGCGAAGCGCTTCCGCGACTACCGCGAGATGCTCGACAAGGAGGCGAAGAGCATCGACGCGGTCACGGTTTCCACGCCCGATCACTCGCACACGGCGGCCGGCCTGCTCGCCATGAAAGCAGGCAAGCACACCTACATCCAGAAGCCCCTCGCGCGGACCATGGGGGAGATCCGCGTGTTGGCGGAATACGCCCGCGGTCACCCCAAGCTCATGACGCAGATGGGGAACCAGGGCCATGCGCGCGAGGGGACGCGCCAGATCCGCGAGTGGGTGGAGGCTGGCGCGATCGGCACGGTGCGGGAGGTGCACTTCTGGACGAACCGCCCCATCTGGCCGCAGGCCATCGAGCGGCCGCTCGAGGAGTACTATGTCCCGGCCACCCTCGACTGGAACCTCTGGCTCGGGCCGGCCCCGGAGCGGCCGTATCATCCCGCCTACGCGCCGTTCAAGTGGCGTGGCTGGTGGGACTTCGGCACCGGCGCGCTGGGCGACATGGCGTGCCACATCATGGATGCCGCGTACTGGGCACTGGATCTCGGGCTTCCCACCCGCATCGAGCCCGAGTCGACCCCGCTCTTCAAGGAGACGGCGCCGGCGGGCTCGCGAATCACGTACACGTTCCGAGCCAAGGGGACCCGCCCCGAGGTGACGGTGGTGTGGC
>QHTS01000261.1 GCA_003220905.1 Gemmatimonadota bacterium
CGGCCGTCGGTGCGGCAGGCAACCGAGGGTGAGATCAACACGAGCTATTCGTTCGGCGACGGCAGGGACGAGACGCTCGCCGACAACGTGATTGTGGGCATGTGCGTCGAGGTCGGAAACCTCACGCCCGCGCAGGCGGCGCGGCTCGACATCTTCCGGTTCGAGCCCCCAGCGGGCCCGGTGAACACAATCAGGGACGCGTCGGCCGCGTTCCTGCCGTGCGACCCGAACTTCGGCGCGCCCCCGCCCGTGGGGGCCTCAGGTGTCTTGCATCAGGGCTGGCGCCTCGTGATGCGCGGCCTCCACTCCCTCTTGGGCACGCGGACGGCCTATGCCTCGACCTCCGTGATCCACTTGGGGCTCGGCGGCTCGACCTGCTGCACCAGCTATTTCACATGGGGAGTTCCCGGCGTGCTGTCTCCTAACAGCGCCTCGCAGTTCTACCAGTCCCCTGGTGGCACGGTCGTGCCGTCGATCGTGGTCAGAGACTCGGGCGGCACGCCGATGGCCGGTGCGATCGTGACGTTCTCCGTAGCAGCGGAGAATGGCACGATCACCGGCACGAACCCCGTGACCACCGGAGTGGACGGGATCGCCCAGGTCAGTTGGCAGCTTCCTTCTGTGCCTGGGACCTACAGCCTGACGGCCGACGCTCCCGGTGCTGCCGAGAGCCCGCTAACGTTCACGGCCACGGCGCTGTTCCTCAGCGCGATCCTGACGGACCCGACGGGTGATGCGGGTAACGGGCCGGACTTCGTGTCCGCCGCCGCTACCGCGGCGAATGGAGGCCTCAGGTTGATCGCGCGGTTCGCTCCTGGGACGTTCAGTGCCGCCACCACGCTTGTCGATTGGGCCATCGACACTGATCGGAACACGGCAACTGGGTTCGCCGGGATCACGTCGGGTCATTCCGACGCGGATAAGATCGGGGCGGAGTTTTTCGTGGAGGCGCACGGGTCCGATTTCGGATCGACGGTGAGGATCCGGCGGTGGAATGGGACGAGCCTCGTGGACGTGCCAAACTCCCTGGTGGCGTTTTACCCCCTCAATGCCATTGATGTCAACATGCCGCTGTCCCTCCTCGGCGACGACGATGGCTCGCTGAACTTCAAGGCGACGGTCGTCACTGAGCTGAGCCCCACGAGCACAACGCAAATCTTCGACTTCATCAGTGATCTTGGAGCAGATCCGGGAGTGCTCGCCTTCCCGTTGGCCCGGTACGCGTGCAGCCTCGAGCCGACCTTCCACTCGATCAACGGCGATGTGTCAACCTTCATCCGGTTCGTCAACCAAACGGCAGGGCCCGTGACTGTGTACTGGCTCAACTATGAGGGACAACGGGTGCTCTACACCACTGTCGCTGCCGAGCAATCCTACGTGCAGCAGACGTTCATCACTCATCCCTGGATAGCGACTGACGCAAGCGGCGCGTGTCTGGGAATCTGGTTGCCCGCGGTAACCCTAGACCCCGCATTGATTGGGGGGTGACGGATTTCTGCGCGAGCGCAGGAGGGCGGCCTGTGAGGGCCGCCCTTCGCGTTTACGCCTCCTCGCGGTGCCGCTAGCTTCCATCCCGTGCGTCCCACCTCGCTCGGCGTCATCGGCCTCGGCGCGATCGGCGGCTCGCTCGCCTGGCAGGCGAAGCGGGCCGGCGTGGCACGGGTGCTCGGCTGGTCGCCCGAGCCCGCCGAGCGCGCTGCCGCGGCGCAGCAGGGTGCGGTGGACGACGCACCCGCGCGCGTGGAGGAGGTCGCGCGCGGGGTGGACCTGCTCGTCCTCGCGGCGCCCCCTGCCGCTAACGTCCACCTGCTCGAATCCCTGCGCGCCAGCCTCACGCCGCGCACCCTCGTCACCGACGCGGGCTCCGTGAAGCGCGCCATCGTGGCCCGCGCGGAAGCGCTCGGCCTGGGCCCGCGCTTCGCCGGCAGCCACCCCCTCGCGGGGACGCAGGCGCACGGGTTCGCCGCGGCGCGGGCCGACTTGTTCCGCGACGCCGTCGTGTACGTGACCCCGGCGCAGGGCGGCGACGACGCGGCCCGTGAGGTCGCCCATTTCTGGGCGGACACGCTCGCGGCGCACCCCGTCACGATCGACGCCCGCCAGCACGATCGCCAGCTGGCCGTCACGAGCCACCTGCCGCAGGTCGTCGCGTCGCTGCTCGCGAACAGCCTGGCGCGGCTCGCTCCCCCCGGCGCCACCATCGGCGCCGGTGCGCGCGACACCACCCGACTCGCCGCGAGCGAGCCGGCCCTGTGGACAGAGATCCTGCTCATGAACCGCGACGAGCTGCTCCCGACGCTGCGCTCCCTGGAAGAGCCGTTGGGCGAGCTGCAGCGCGCACTCGAGGTGGGGGACGCGGTGGCAGTGAGGGCGTGGCTGGGGCGCGCCGCCGAGTGGCGGGGGAGGCTCGAGACGTGAAGGTGCGGGGCGCGGTGCGGCCCCCGGGCGACAAGAGCATCTCCCACCGGGCGCTGTTGCTGGCGGCGCTGGCTCACGGCCGGAGCGAGCTCGACGGCCTGCTCACCGGCGCGGACGTGAAGAGTACGGCGCGCGTGCTGCGCCAACTCGGTGTGGACATTTCGCCGGTGCGCGGGGGCGGCCCGGTCCTAGTGCGGGGGCGCGTCCTCGCCCGTCCCGCGGCGACGCTCGATTGCGGCAACTCGGGCACGACGGCGCGGCTCGTGCTGGGCGCCCTCGCGGGGCGGCCGTTCGCGGCGCGGCTCAACGGCGACGCTTCCCTGCGCCGCCGCCCGATGCGGCGCGTCACCGAGCCGCTGCGGGCCATGGGGGCGCATATAGAGGAAGAGGGCGGCGACTCCCTGCCGCTCACGATCCGCGGGGGCAAGCTCCGCGACTTCACCTACACGAGCCCCGTGGCGAGCGCCCAGATCAAGAGCGCCCTTCT
>QHTS01000259.1 GCA_003220905.1 Gemmatimonadota bacterium
CTCACATCGGTAGGACTCGGGGAGACTCTTATGACCAAATCGACGCGGACTCCGACGATCCTGGCGCTGCTGATTGTGGTCGTGCTCGCTGGCGCGTACGCCATCGTCGCAACGAACAACCGCGCCATGGGTGGGCGGGGAGACGCACCTGCCGGACAACTCCACTAGACTCGGGTGCGGCAGGAGGCCGAGGCAGTGGAGTACCGTGTGGAGCAGCACGTCGCTAAGTTAGGGGCGCCGCCACCGTAGCTCAGTGGTAGAGCTCTCGATTCGTAATCCCGCACGGCCAGCGCGCACCAGCGCTGGCCGTTGCGCTTCAGCAGAACAGGGTAACGCGCACGATGTCCAGCGACGATGACCAACAAATCTCTTGGCACCACCGTTGGCACCACGTTTTTTGGGATGAACGTCTGACGCGTGGGATGTCGGCGATCTCCGGGGATCCCTGATTAGGGAGCGAGGCGCGTCGTGGGCGCCAACGTGCGCCGGGCGTAGTCGCTAACCGAAACGAGCTTCAGAGGAAAGGTCCTGAGCGTCTGCGTCATCTCGATCGCGTCACCTTGGGCATACGCGAGCATCAAGGCTGCGAAAGTCTGCTGTAAGGGATCGGTCGCGGCAGCCCGCTGGTCGCGTAGGGTCTTCTCGTCGACATGATCCACCCGGAACGCTCGTCCACCGACCTGTTCGAAGATGCGGACAACCTCGAGGGGGCTGAGAGCTGCGGGACCGCCCAACTCGATCGTCGCGCTTCGCGCGGAGGGCGGATCCACTGAGAGGACGGCGAAGCGAGCCACGTCACCTAAGCTGATCCAGCTGATCGCGTTCCTTCCCGACCCATAAACCCGGGCCTGAGCGTTCGCGGGATCGAAGCCGAGGGCAGGGCTGAGCCACACTTCCATGAACACACTGGGCGCAAGGATCGTGAAGGTCATGCCGCTCTGCTGCAAATGGGCCTCAACGCTTCGTTTCGCCGTCGTGAGCGGGCAGTCGACGTTGATCTGGTGGGAGTACGAGACATAGACCAATCGGGAAACCCCAGCGGCCTTTGCCGCATCGACAAGCCGCACCTGCCCCTCCAAGTCCACGGTCTGGATCGAGTCCCCCGCCTGGCGGGAGAAGGTCGTGGACGCGGTCGTGATCACCGTGGCCACGCCGCGGCACGCGGCGTCGAGCGATACGCGATCCTTCAGGTCTCCCTGGACGAGGGTTGCGCCCGAGCGCTTGAGTTGTTCGACCTTCACCGGGTCGGCCGTCGCGCGCGTCAGCGCCCGGACCGGCTTGCCGGCCTGCCTCAGCTGTCGACAGATTTCACCGCCCAGGAGCCCCGTGGCGCCGATAACGAGGTTCATATGTCCCCCAAAGAGTCGAGTTCGGGGAGCCGGCGCGCCAGCGCGAAGTCTCGCACGGCCCTGAACTCCGGGTCATCGCGGTAGCGCGCGAACCTGTCGTCCGCCTCGAGTGCCGGCAGATCACCCCAGCCGTACGTCGCGGCGCCACGCAGCGCCCGCAGCGCTTCCTCCTGGTGCCCAGCCGCGGCGTGATAGCGCGCTAGGTCGTACTGCGCCTGGGCGTCGCTGCCCTCCCACATCCAGTTGAAATCGTAGTCCTGCTTGCGCTCGAGCAACCGGCAGGCGTCTTCGACCTGTCGTGCCTCATCGCGCCGCATGTGGAGTTGATGGAATGCTCTGGCGAGCCCCAACCCCGCCTTCACGCGAAGGTAGCCGACCCCGAGCCGCTCGGGATGCTGCGCGATGATCTCTCCCGCCCGGGTGTAGTGCTCGACTGCCCGATCGTAGTTCGATGCGCGCTCTTCGATTTCGGCGAGGCCGCAGTAGCTGAGCGCCGCGAAGGCTTCGGCGTAGACGTGGTCCGTCCCCTCGTAGCGCTCGAGCGCGCGCCGCAACCGGGTGCGCGCATCTTCCCACCGACCTTCCCGGAGATCGAGACCCGCGCGCAGGGTCAACCCGCCCACGAACCGGATCTCCTTGAACCGCCCCGTTTCCTCGATCTCCACTGCACGATCGAACGCCGTGCGGGCGACGTCGTACTGCCCGTTCAGCATGTAGATCCAGCCGAGACCGATATAGGCGGGTTGAAACAGAGGTTCGACCGCAGTCGCCCGGACGAGCAGCGGCGCCGCCTCGGGATACAACTCCCACCGGTGCTCGACGGCTCCGCGAACAGCCCGATTAAGCCCCGCGAAATAATACGCGAACGTGCTGTCCGGATCCAGCACGACCGCGCGGTCCGCGGCCTGGCGGCCCTCGTCAAACCGGTACGCGCGCGTGTAAGCGTACGCCAGCCATTGATAGGGCTCCGCGATGTCGGGGTCCAGGGCGAGGGCCCGTTCCAGGTGCGTGATCGCGAGGGTTAGATCCTCTTTTCGCGTGCGCGCGATGTAGCGGAATCCGAAGGTGCTCCCGAGGCCGGAGTAAGCAAGAGCATAGGCCGGATCGACCTCGATTGCGTGCTGGAAGTACTGTGCTGCCTGCTCGAGGCTCGTTTTCCCAAAGAGCGTGAACAGCTGTCGGCCTTTCGCGTAGTACTCGTACGCTTGGAGCTCGGCGGTCTGGGGTCT
>QHTS01000260.1 GCA_003220905.1 Gemmatimonadota bacterium
GATCTCGACCACGACCAGCGTCTGTCGGGGGTCGCGAGCGTCGTGTATGCCGCCCGCGGCCTCTACCTCTCGGCGACCGGCACGTATGGAAGTGGACTCACGAACGGCGCGGACCCCGACGCAACGTACGGGACCGGCCTCTTGGACTTCAACAAGTCGATCAAGGTGCCGTCGAGCTTCATTCTGAACGGGAGTGCCGGGTACGCGTTCGCGGTGGGCGGAGCGGTCCTTCGGCCCCAGATCTACGTCGAAAACGTGTTCGACAAACAGTACCTGCTGAAGGGCGCGTTCTTCAGCGGTGCGTCATTCGGCAGGCCGCGCAGCGTACAGGTGCGAGTGAATATCGGAGCCTAGACTCACGTCGGGGGCGGCCGGCCGCAGCACCGCGTCCGCGATAGGGCCGGTCTCCCCCGTGGGGAGGGTCGCCAACATCCGAGGAGACGGACATGAAGACACCACTGTTCCCCACAGCCGGGGCGCCCTGCTTGACACGCGGAGCGCGGGCCGATAGCATAACTCCTTCACAAAAAAGGACTTGTGTCCTCGATGTCGATCCGTCGCCAGGAGGCCCTCGATTACCACTCGCAGGGTCGCCCGGGCAATATCCAGGTCTCGCCCACCAAGCCCTTCAAGAACCAGCGCGACCTGTCCCTCGCCTACACCCCGCGGGTCGGCGGCGCGGACGCCATCGGCCCGATTCTGGTCGGGATGGCACAGCCTGTGCGTGTGCTGCAGCGGGGCTCCGACGTGAACGATATCGTGAACATGGCCGTGATCGCCGCCGTGGACGCGCAGGAGCACGGGCGGCGGTCCCGCGCCTGAACCTTTGATCGGAGCCGAACGCATGACCGCGCATGCCACCCGCCCCGCCGAAGGCAGACGGGCCTCCGCGCTGGAGGCCGCGGGACTCATGCCCCAGCGCGCCGTCCATTGGAACCTCGGGCCACCCGAGCTCTACGAGCACGCGGTGCGTCGCGCCGAGGGCGTGATCGCCGAGGGCGGAGCGTTCTGCGCCGTCACCACACCGCACACGGGGCGCAGCCCGAACGACAAGTTCATCGTGCGGGAGGCCTCCTCGGCGGACGAGGTCTGGTGGCAGCGTGTGAACCAGCCGCTCGAGGCCGATCACTTCGGGCGACTCAAGGCGTCGGTGTTGGCGCACCTCGCCGGCCAAGAGCTGTTCGTGCGCGACCTCTTCGCCGGCGTAGACGCGGAGCACCGGTTCGGCATCCGGTTCGTCACGCCGAACGCGTGGCACGCCCTGTTCGTCTACAACATGTTCCTGCGCCCCTCCCCCGCCGACCTCGCCGCCTTCTCCCCCGCCTGGACCGTGCTCCACGCCCCCGAATGCCACGCCGATCCGGCCACGCACGGCACCAAGTCGGGCACGTTCGTGGTCATCCATTTCGGGCAGCGGACGATCCTGATCGGCGGCACGCGCTACGCAGGCGAGATGAAGAAGTCGGTGTTTACCATTCTCAACTATCTGCTGCCGAAGCGCGGCGTCCTCTCGATGCACTGCTCCGCCAATCTCGGCAGGGCGGGCGACGTCGCGCTGTTCTTCGGCTTGTCGGGCACCGGGAAGACGACCCTCTCGGCCGATTCGGAGCGGGCGCTCATCGGGGACGACGAGCACGGCTGGTCCGACCGGGGGATTTTCAACTTCGAGGGCGGCTGCTACGCGAAGGTCATCCGGCTGTCGCGCGAGGGCGAGCCTGAGATTTTCGCGACCACGCGCATGTTCGGGACGGTGCTCGAAAACGTGGTGGTGGACCCCGAGACCCGCGCCATCGACCTCGACTCGGACCAGATCACCGAGAACACGCGCGCGTCATACCCCATCCACTACATCCCGAACCACGTCCCGGGCGGGGCGGGCGGCCACCCGTCGCACATCCTGTTCCTGACCTGCGACGCGTACGGGATCATGCCCCCGATCGCGCGCCTCTCGCCGGCGCAGGCGATGTACCACTTCCTGTCAGGGTACACCGCGAAGGTCGCCGGCACGGAGCGCGGAGTGACGGAGCCCAAAGCCACGTTCTCCACCTGCTTCGGCGCCCCGTTCCTGCCGCTCAGCCCCAACGTCTACGCGTCGCTGCTCGGCGAGAAGATCGCCACCCACGGCGTCCAGTGCTGGCTCGTGAACACCGGGTGGACGGGCGGACCCCACGGCGTGGGCCAGCGGATCCGGCTCGGCCTCACGCGCGCCATGGTGCGCGCCGCGCTCGCCGGGAAGCTCGACCGCATCCCCACCACGCCGGACCCCGTGTTCGGAGTCGAAGTCCCGCTGCAGGTCCCAGCCGTGCCGGAGGGCCTGCTCCTGCCGCGCGGCACCTGGAGCGACCCGGCGGCCTACGATGCGCAGGCCGCGCGGCTCGCGCAGATGTTCCGGGACAACTTCGCCCAGTTCCAGGATCAGGTGCACGCCGCGGTCGGGGACGCGGGCCCCACGCGTTGACCCGGTTCGAGGTCGTCCGCGACCCGCTCTGGGACAACATCCGGCTCGATCCCGAAGCGTTGGCCGTGGTCGACACCCCCGCCGTCCAGCGGCTGCGCTACGTACGCCAGCTGGGGCACGCGTTCCTCGTCTATCCCGGCGCCACGCACAGCCGCTTCGAGCACGCGCTCGGCGCGTACCATCTCGCGCGTCGCGCCCTGGCGCAGCTCGAAGACGCGAGCGACGTCCGGCTCGACGCTGCGGACCGCGTCCGGCTGAAGCTCGCGGCGCTGTTGCACGACATCGGGCATTATCCCTTCTCCCATTCGCTCGAGGAAGCCGGTCTGCCCCACCACGAGGAGCTGGCGGCGCGGCACCTGGCGGACGGCGAGCTCGCACAGCGGCTGGCGGAGCTGGGAACCCCAGGTCAGCGGCTGCTGCCCCTGATCCAGTGCCGGGCACGCGAGCCCCTCGCAGGCCTCGTGTCGGGCTCGCTCGACGTGGACAAGCTCGACTATCTCTCCCGCGACGCCTGGATGTGCGGCGTTCCCTACGGGGTGATCGACGTGGACCGGCTGCTCACGTCACTGACGCTGGCCCCCGGGCGGGACGGGCATCCCACGCTCGCGCTCCACGAGAAGGGGCTCGCGGCGCTTGAGTCGCTGCTGTTCGCCAAATATCAGATGTATCGCAACGTGTACTGGCACCACGCCGTGCGCAGCGCGACCTCGATGTTCAAGCGCCTGGTGCGGCGCGCGATCGCCGCCGGTCGAGTCCGGCCGGACGCCGTGGCGGTCGCCACCGACGACGGTTTGATCCACGAGCTGATGCAACAGGACGGGACAGGCCTCGCCCGCAGTCTCCGCGAGCGCCGGCTCGCCAAGCGGGCCCTCGACCTCCCGGCCACCGAGCTGCCCGCCGACACGCCATCGTGGCCGTCCGACGACCCCGACCTGCTCGAGCGAGTGGAGGACCGGCTCGCCCGTGATGTCGGCCTCGCGCCGGGGGAGCTGTTCCTGGATTTCCCGGCCAAGGCGGCGATGCTGGCGCTCGACTTGCCGCTCGTGCAGCGCGACGGCACCGTGACCCAGCTCGGAGCGGCGGAAGCCGCGGCCCATCTCGGCCTCCCGCGGGTCGCGGCCGAGCTGTACCGCTCGGCGCGGCGGCTGCGGGTGTTCGTGCTAGGCGAGGCGCGGGTGGAGGCGAAACGGGTTGTGGAGCTGGTGATGATGCCGCGGGAGGCGGTGCGAGCAGTGGTGAGCGGTGAGGGGTGAGCGGTGAGACCTCTTACCGCTTAC
>QHTS01000039.1 GCA_003220905.1 Gemmatimonadota bacterium
CCGATCCCCAGCCGCTCGAGCTCCTTCACCAGGCTGGCCTCGCTGAAGCGCGGCGGCGGCTCGGTGAAGTGCTGGTTCGGCGTGATCTGCTTCACCGTCACGACGTCGCCCTGCGCGAGCGGCGGGATCGGGGGCAGGTCCTCGAGGGTCTTCCCTTCCTCCGGCTCGTGCGCCTCGTGATACAGCTTGTGGTAGCCGTCGAACAGGACCCGCGACCCGGTGGCCCGGAACACGAAGCGGCCCAGATCGAAGTCCACCTTGGTGGTCTCGAACACCGCGGGGGTCATCTGGGACGCCACGAAGCGCCGCCAGATCAGCTGGTACAGCTTGAACTGTCTCGAGTCGAGGTGCTTCTTCAGGTCGTCCGGGCGCCGCGGCACGTCGGTGGGCCGGATCGCCTCGTGCGCGTCCTGGACGCGGCTGCTGCTCTTGCCGCCCTTGTGGACCACGGGCTCGGCCGGCAGATAGCGCTTGCCGAACTCCTTCCCGATGTGGTCGCGCGCCTGGGCGATGGCCGAATCCGCCACGCGCACCGAGTCGGTGCGCATGTACGTGATCAGCCCGACCGGGCCCTCTTCGCCGACCTCGATGCCCTCGTACAGCTGCTGCGCGATCCGCATCGTGACCGCCGCGGAGAAGCCCAGCTGCTTCGCCGCTTCCTGCTGCAGCGTGCTGGTGCGGAACGGCGGGGGCGCGGGCCGGCGCCGCTCGCCTTTCTCGACCGCTGTTACTGTAAAAGGAATCTTGAGCGCGTCCGCCACGATCGCCCGCGCGGTCGCCTCGTCCTTGATCTCCGGCTTTTTCCCCTCGAGCTTGTGCAGCCGCGCCTGGAACGCCTGGCCGTCCTTCTCGAGATCGGCCTCGATGGTCCAGTACTCCTGCGGCACGAACTTGCGGATCTCCTCCTCGCGCTCGCAGATCAGCCGCAGCGCGACCGTCTGCACCCGCCCCGCCGACAGGCCGGTCTTGATGCTCTTCCAGAGGAGCGGGGACGTCTTGTAGCCGACCAGCCGGTCGAGCACCCGGCGCGCCTGCTGGGCGTCGACCTTCCGCTGATCGATGTCGAGAGGATGCGCCAGCGCGTGGGCGACCGCGTCCTTGGTGATCTCGTGGAACAGGACGCGCCGCACCTTGCCCCCGTTGCCGAGCTGGCTTGCCACGTGCCAGGCGATGGCCTCGCCCTCCCGGTCCGGGTCGGTGGCCAGGAGCACGCGCTCCGACGTCTTCGCGGCCTTCTTGATTTCGGCGAGGGTCTTGGCCTTTTCCTTGATCGTGACGTACTCGGGCGTGAAGCCGTTCTCGACGTCCACGCCCAGCTTGCGTTGGGGCAGATCGCGCAGGTGCCCCACGGTCGCCTTGACCGTGTAGCCCGAGCCGAGGTATTTGCCGATCGTCTTCGCTTTGGTGGGCGACTCGACGATGACGAGCGCGCCCTTCCCGCCCCCGCCCCCCGCGGCGGATGCCTTGGGCTTCCGCGCGCGCCGCTTGGGAGCGGGGGCAACGGCCACCGCGGCCTCCGACTCAGCCGCGAGCGGCGCGCCTCCGAGATCCCCGGGCTTGCGCCCGGGGTCAGCCTTCTTCCGTTTCACCGCCTCGTTCTTAGCAGCCACGCATCAATCCTTCGTCAAACGACACGAGTTCGCATCTTTACCATCCCGCACTCGATTGCGCAAGCCTGACGATCTCGTTCGCCACCTCCGACGGCGACTTCCGGTCGGTGTCGACCTCGGCGTGCGCGTCGCGATAGAACGGCTCGCGCTCCTTTTGCAGGAGCCGCATGCGCGCCACCGGATCCTCTCCCAATAACGCCGGGCGGGTTCCCTCGGGCGCCGCGCGCTGCGTCGCGGTCTCGGGCCGCGTGCGCAGATAGATCACGAGCGCGTGCAGTTTCGCGGAGTCGATCGCGCCGGGCTGCGCCGCCCAGCCGCCGCCCGGAGCGATCACCGCGGGCTCGCTCGCCAGCGCCGTCTCCATCTCCTTGCGCTCCATCTCGCGGAACGCCGCTTCGCCTTTCTCCGCGAAGATCAGCGTGATCGGCCGTCCTTCGCGTCGCTCCACGATCGCGTCGATGTCCACGAATCCCGCGTGCAGCTGCTCCGCGGCCAGTCGGCCCACGGCGCTCTTGCCGGACCCCGGAAGGCCGATCAGCACGATGTGCCGTTTCACGAGGCCGCCCCCTTGGGGGTGCGCGCGCGCACCTGTGCGAGGTACCCCTCGAAGTTCCGCTTGGTCTCGCGCAGCGCGTCGCCGCCGAACTTCTCGAGCAACGCCTGCGCGAGCACCAGGGCTATCATCGCCTCGGCGATGACCCCCATAGCAGGCACGGCCGTCACATCGGACCGCTCGGACTGCGCCTGCGCCGGCCCGCCCGTCTTCAGGTCCACGGTGCGGAGCGGCGCCATGAGCGTCGAGATCGGCTTCATCGCGACGCGCGCGACCACGGGCTCCCCCGTCGTCATGCCCCCTTCGGTCCCGCCCGCGCGGTTGGTCGCGCGGGCCAGGCCGGGCAGGATCTCGTCGTGCACCTCCGAGCCCTTGCGCCGCGCGGCCTCGAAGCCGAGCCCCAGCTCCACCCCCTTCACCGCCGGAATGGACATGAGGGCCTGCGCGAGGCGCCCGTCCAGCTTCGCGTCCCACGAGACGTGAGAGCCGAGCCCGACGGGCACGCCCAGCGCGATCACCTCGACCACGCCGCCCAGCGTGTCGCCCGCCGCCTTGGCCGCGTCGATGCGGGCGATCATTTCCTGCTCGGCGCCGGGGTCCAGACAGCGCACTGGACTGGTGTCGGCGGCGGCGTTCAGGGAGCGGGGGACCTGTAGGGGCGCAGCATGCTGCGCCCCTACCTGCGCATGCTGCGCCCCTACACCAGCACTGACCCCGCCCAATTCGACCACATGGGACCCGATGTCGACCCCGAACTGTTCCAGCAGCACCTTGCACACCGCGCCGCACGCGACCCGCGCCACCGTCTCGCGCGCGCTCGCCCGCTCCAGGATGTCCCGCGCGTCCTGGCGGTCGTACTTGAGCGCGCCGGCGAGATCGGCGTGCCCGGGGCGCGGGCGCGTGACCTGACGTCGCCGCTCGGATTCCCCCCCTGCCCCGGGGGCGTCGGCCTCGGGCGCCATCACGTCCTGCCAGTGCTCCCAATCGCGGTTCCACACGAGCATCGCGATGGGGGAGCCGAGGGTCTCGCCGGCGCGCACCCCCGCGAGCCACTCGATCTGGTCGGCTTCGATCTTCATGCGGGCGCCGCGGCCGTAGCCGCCCATCCGCCGCTTCAGCTCGGCGTTGATGCGCTCGGCGGACAGGGGGAGCCCGGCGGGAATCCCCTCGAGGACCGCCACCAGCCCCCGTCCGTGCGACTCGCCCGCCGTGGTGAAGCGAAACATCACCCTACGCTACCTCCCTCCCGAGCCTCCACACCTCCACCAACCTCCACCAACCTCCACAACCTCCCGATAATAGCACGCGAGCCCGACTCCAGGCCGGGCTCTCGAGGTTTTCAGGCCGCTCCCCCTCGCCACCGTGTGGAGAGGGGGTCAGGGGGTGCGGTCTCACCGTCGCGGCGGCGCCTGCGGGTTGATGTTCGTGATGGTCGGCAGCGAAACCACCACGAGCCCGCGCGTCGTGATCCCGAACAGATACTGCTGGCCGCTCGTAGCGTCGAACGCCACGCGCAACGGGCCGATGATCGGGTCGCGAATCGCGATCTTCTTCTGCTGGTTGAAGAAGAAGGTGTCGAACACGCGGATGCTCGTGTCTGGCGACGCGGTGAACACCATGCGCTCGTTGATATTGCCAGAGCCGCCGCCGCAATTGACGGCGCAGCTCGGGCCCGGCTCGAAGTTGTGGTTGTAGTTCATGTCCATCCCGGGCGTCGCCGACCCGACGGCCGACGTGCCCCACAGGCGCAACCCCTCGTCGAGGTAGTAGGTCGAGTCCGTCCCCGCTGCCCGCACCAGA
>QHTS01000262.1 GCA_003220905.1 Gemmatimonadota bacterium
GCACGCGGGTGAGCTCGCGGCCCGGTTCACGGCGGCGCAGGCCACCGAATCGACGTACTACGCAGTGCTCGCCGATGCCGAACTGCTCCGCGTGGCGCGGGAGCGCGTGCAGCGCGCCGAGCAACAACTCGCCGTGGCGCGGGCACGCGTGGTCTCCGGCGCCGCGGTACAAACCGACTCGCTGCAGCTGCGGCTCGAGCTGACACGGGCCCGAGTCGGTCGGCTGGTGCAGGAGACCGCCCTGCGGGTGGCGCGACTCGAGCTGGGGCGTCGGGTGGGCGCACCAGGGGCCGTCGATGCGGCACCGCTCGACACCGCCCCGGCGCCGGAGCCGCCGCTCACCCTGCCGGACGCCGTCACCCAGGCCGCGAGCGCGGGACCGCAATACCGCGTGGCGCGGGCCAACGAGCGCGCTGCCGGCGCGGCGTTCCGCGCCAAGCTCGGGCAGTATCTCCCGCACGCGAGTTTGACGTTCAACGCCCTCGCCTACGACACGGTGTTCTTCCACTCGATCTACAAGCGGGGGACCTTCACGCTCGGCGTGTCGTTCCCCCTCTGGGACAACGGGCAGCGCGAGATCGCGCTCAGTCAGGCGCGCGTGAATCGCGATAATGCCCGCGCCGTCCGCGAGGACCTGGAGCGAGCGGTGCTGCACGACGTCACCGCCGCATACGAGGGCTACACGTCGGCGCGCGCCACGGCCGAGCAGGACGCGGAGGCGTTGGGGGTCGCGCGCGAGAATTTCCGCGTGCAGCAAAGCCGCTACCGTGCCGGCGCGAGCACCATCCTCGACCTCCTCAAGGCCCAGTCAGACCTTGACGACGCCGACGCGACCCTCGTGCAGGCGCGGTACGCGACCCGACTCGCGCTGGCGGGACTCGAGACGATCCTCGGCCGGCGCCTCTTTCCCGAACAGGAGCAGCGGTGAGGAACACGATGCGTGGTGCGTGGTACGTGGTTGCCGCCGTGGCGATCGCGGCGGGCGCGTGCAAGAAGGGCAAGGCCGGCGGAGCCGGAGACCCGGGCGGCGGCGGGCCGATGGGAATGCCGGTCGAAGTCGCCGTCGCCCGCACCGACACGGTGCGCGACGAAATCGCCGCGACGGGCCAGATCGAAGCGGTGCAATCGATCGACCTCCGCCCCGAGGTGGACGGCCGGATCGTAGAGATCCTCATCCGCGAGGGCCAGGAGGTCGAGCAGGGGACACCGCTCTTCAAGGTGGACGACGCCCAGCTCCGGGCGCAGGTCGCGCAGCTCGAGGCCCAGCGCGACCTCGCCCAGCAGGCCCTGGCGCGCGCCAAGGATCTGGCGCAACAGAATGCCTCGTCCACCGCGGACCTGGAAAAGGCCGAGGCGGAAGCCCGCAGCGCGCAGGCGCAGTACGACTTGCAGCGCATCCGGCTCGACCGCACCACCGTGCGGGCGCCCTTCACC
The DNA here is from genome assembly GCA_003220905.1 of Gemmatimonadota bacterium. Taxonomy (GTDB): domain Bacteria; phylum Gemmatimonadota; class Gemmatimonadetes; order Gemmatimonadales; family GWC2-71-9; genus AG41. The sequence goes on from QHTS01000262.1 coordinate 1,435, forward strand.
GGCGCGGTGGGACAACGCTACGTCAGCCTGGGCGACTATGTCACGAACAGCACGAAGCTCGTGTCGCTCCATACGGTGAACCCGCAGCGCGCCGCATTCCAGGTGCCGGAGCGGTTCGCCCGAGACTTGAAGCCGGGACAGGAGGTGTCGTTCCGCGTCGCCGCCATCGCGGGTCGCGACTTCACCGGACAGGTGGACTTCGTGGACCCGGTGGTGCAGCTCCCGGGCCGGACCATCCTGGTCAAGGCGCGCGTGCCCAATGCCGCCCGGCTGCTGCAGCCTGGGATGTTCATCGAGGCCCACCTGGTGACCGCCGTGCGTCCCAAGGCGATCATCATCCCCGAGGAAGCGGTGGTGCCGGCCGAGGGAGCGAACGCCGTCTGGGTCGTGGTCGAGGGGAAGGCGAACCGCCGCCAGGTGGAGCTCGGCGTCCGCACGCCCGGGTTCGTCGAGGTGACGAAGGGCGTGAATCCGGGAGAGCAGGTGGTGGTGGGCGGCCTGGAGCTGCTCGCCCCCGGTGCGCCGGTCATGCCGCGCGTCGTGGAGCGGAAGGCGCAGCAGGCGGCACCCCCGCGCTGACCCGGTCAGCCGAGCGGCACCAACCGCGCCCGCGGCGGGATCCCCGCCTCGAGCTCCATGATGCCCACGCCGGGCTTGAGCCGGAACCGCGGATGGCCCGCCCCGCCGGGGTTCATCACCGTTACCGTCCGGTCCACGAGCTCGAGCAGCGGCCTGTGCGTGTGCCCGTATACGATGATCTCGGCCCTGGGAAACGCCGCATGCAGATTCTCAGGCGTCGGATGGCCGAACTGGTCGCCATGCGTCACGACGACGGCGAACCCATCGAGCTCGAGCTCCGCCACCTGTGGCAGACGCGCTCGCAGCTCGGACCCGTCCGCGTTCCCGTAGACCGCCGTCACCGGCGCGATCGCCTCGAGCTCGATGAGGATCTGGGGCTCGCCGACGTCGCCGGCATGAAGGATGTGATCAACCTGCTTGAACACCTCGAACACTTCAGGGCGCAAGAGACCGTGGGTATCTGAGATGACCCCAAGTCTCACGGCACCCTCGTGCAACGTAGCGTCGTGGCCTCGTGCAACTATTTGCCTTCCCAGCGCTTCACCAGATTGATGTCGAGCCCCAGGTGATCGAGCACGCGCTGCACCACGAAGTCCACGAGGTCGCGCACCTGCTGCGGCTTGTGATAGAACCCGGGCGCGGCCGGCAGGACCACCGCGCCGGCCTCCGTGGCGAGGCTGAGGTTGCGGAGGTGGACCAAGGAAAGCGGCGTCTCGCGCGGCACGAGGATCAGTGTGCGGCGCTCCTTGAGGACCACGTCCGCAGCACGCTCGATGAGCGAACGGCTCGTGCCATGGGCGATCGCCGCTACGGTCCCCATCGAGCAGGGGCAGATCACCATGCCAGTGGTCTTCGCCGACCCAGACGCCGGCTCGGCGCCGCGATCGGTGTCGTCGAACACCCGTACGCTCGTCCACTCGCCACCAGTCGCCTTTTTCAGCGCGCGGTCATCCGTGATGCCGCACTCCTCGGCGAGGAGCCGCCAGCCGTGGCTCGAGACCAAGAGCCAGGTGGGCACGTGGTGCACCGCGAGCATCTCCAGCAGCCGCACGCCGTAGGGAGCGCCGGAGGCGCCGGTGATGGCGAGGATCACGGGCAGCCGGTTCAACGCCCCCTCCGGTTCGGAGTCGGACTACGCCTCGGGTGCCGGGGAGGCCCCGGTGGTGACGGGAAACGGGAAGCCGGAAACGGGACACGTGGGTGTTGGGCCGTCTTCCGTTTCCCGTTTCCCGTTTCTCGTTTCCCGCGTTTCATGACAAGGGTGAAAGGTAGAGGCAAGTGAGCGGACCCGGCAACGCGGAGCCTCGTTGCGGACGCCCGGGAGCGTGGTAGGTTGCCGGGAGCCTCCCATGCGGACCGATCAGCTCGAGCGCCTCAACGCCGCCCTCGCCGGACGCTACACCGTCGAGCGAGAGCTCGGCAGCGGGGGGATGGCGACGGTCTACCTCGCCGACGACCTGAAGCACCGCCGGAAAGTGGCCGTCAAGGTGCTCCGACCCGAGCTGGCGTCCGTCATTGGGCCCGACCGGTTTCTGCGGGAGATCGAGATCGCCGCCAAGCTGAACCACCCCCATATCCTGGCACTGTACGACTCCGGCCGGGCTGACGAGTTCCTCTTCTACGTCATGCCCTACGTGAAGGGCCAATCCCTCCGCCACAGGCTCCACCGCGAGAAGCCGCTTCCGATCGAGGAGGCCATCGCCGTCACGCGCGACGCCGCCCTGGCCCTCGGCCACGCCCACGCTCAGGGGGTGATCCATCGGGACGTCAAGCCGGAGAACATCCTGCTGTACGAAGGGGAGGCGATGGTCGCGGATTTCGGTATCGCCCTGGCGGTGAGCGGCACGGCAGGGCAGCGCCTGACGGAGCGGGGGGTGTGGGTGGGGACGCCCGAGTACATGAGCCCGGAGCAGGCCCTGGGTGAGGAGTCGCTGGATGCCCGCAGCGACGTGTACAGCCTGGGCTGCGTCCTGTATGAACTACTGGTCGGCGAGCCGCCGTACACGGGACCCACCGCGCAAGCAGTGATTGCCAAGCGCCTCGCCGGTCCGGCGCCCGGAGTGCGGCGCCTCCGCGCCACCGTGCCCGGGGGCGTCGAGCAAGCTCTCCTCAAGGCCCTGGCGACGGTCCCAGCCGACCGGTTCGCCTCCGCGGCCGCGTTCGCGGAGGCGCTCGCGCAGCCTGGAGCGGTCCGTCCCGCGCCCAAGTCCATCGCGGTGCTACCGTTCACGAACCTGAGCCCGGACCCCGAGAACGCGTACTTCGCCGACGGGATCACCGAGGACATCATCGCCCAGCTGTCGAAGATCCGCGCCCTCAAGGTGATCTCCAGCACGTCCGTGATGCCGCTCAAGAAGCGGGAGCAGAGCCTGCGCGAGATCGGAGCCCGCTTGGAGGTCGCGGCTGTGCTCGAGGGGAGCGTTCGACGCGACGGCGATCGGGTGCGCATCGTCGCCCAGCTCATCGACGCTGAGACCGACCATCACCTCTGGGCGGAGACCTACGACCGCCAGCTGACCGACATCTTCGTGATCCAAACAGACGTTGCGTTGCGGATCGCCGCGGCGCTCGAGACGGAACTTTCTCCCGACGAGCGAACCCGGCTTCGCAGGGAGCCCACCCGGGATCTGCAGGCCTACAAACTCTATCTCCAGGGGCGCAATTGTTCCTTCCGGTATACCCAGGAGGGGATCCGCAAAGGGATCGAGTACTTCCAGCACGCGATCGTGAAAGATCCGGCCTACTCTCTCGCCTACGTCGGCCTGGCCCTGGCGTACGCGGAGCTCGGGCTCGGGCATGGGGCGGGAGCGCTGAAGCCGCGGGAAGCGTATCAACAGGCCCGGAAGGCCGTCGCGAAGGCGCTGGAGCTCGATGAAGGGCTGGGTGAAGCGCACGGCATGCTGGCCTTCCTCAGGGTCGCGTGCGACTTCGATTGGACCGGCGCCGAACGGGAGTTCAAGCGGGCCTTCGAGCTCAACCCCGGCAACGCGGACATTTACGCCCTCTATGGGCACATGCTCTCGGCGCTCGAGCGGTACGACGAAGCGGTCGACGCCCTGACGCGTGCCCAACAGCTCGACCCGCTGGCCCATCGGTCCGACCTCGCGGCCACGCTCCTTCGGGTGGGACGGTACGATGAGGCCGTGCGGGCTGCGGCTCTGGTGATCGACCTCGACCCGCATTATTCGATGGGGCACGGCACCCTGGGGTGGGCCTATCTGAAGAAGGGCATGTACGCGAAGGGGCTGGCCGAGCTGGAGCGGGCGATCGCTCTTGCCCCCGGGAACACGCTGTTCCTGGCCCAGCTCGGTCAAGCCTACGCGCTGGTGGGACAAGTGGAGCGGGCCCGCGACGTGTTGAAACAACTGCAGGGGTTGTCGCAACGGCGATACGTCTCACCCTACCACATGGCCTACGTCTATACCGGCCTCGGCGAACTGGACCGGGCGATGGACTCGCTGGAACGAGCCTACGAGGAGCGGGCCGGCGGCGTGTACGGGATCAAAGGCTCGTTTCTGTTCACCACGCTGCGCTCGCACCCCAGGTTCGCGGCGCTCTTGAGGAAGATGAACCTGGTCTCATGACGCGATCCGATCTACGAGGGCGCCGAGGAACACCACGACGCTGACCAGGCCGTTGGCGCCGAAGAACGCGGCGTCCAGGCGCGCCAAATCCCCCGGTTTCACCAGCTGGTGCTCCCAGGCGATGAGCGCGACCCCTATCGTCACCCCGACGTAGTACGCGACCCCGAGTCCGGCGCCGATCCCGAAGAGCACGAGCGTCACCAGCGCGAGCCCGTGCAGCAGCTTCGCAACGAAGATGGCCCGGGCCGGCCCGAGCCGGACCACGAGCGACTCGAGCCGTTCCGCGCGATCGAACCCTTCGTCCGGGAGCGCGTAGAACACGTCGAACCCACCCACCCAGAGCGTGACGGCGAGGGCGCCGACGGGCAGGAGCCACCAGGGCTCGCTCCATCGCCCCGTGACCGCGAGGTACCCTGCGGGCGTGGCGATCCCGTCCGCGAGCCCGAGCCACAGATGCGACCAGGCGGTGAACCGCTTCGTGTAACTGTAGGCGGAGATGAACACGAGGGCGATGGGCGCCAGGGCGAAGCACAGGGGATTGAGCGCCCGCGCCGTCCCGAGAAACAGTGCCGCCGCCAGGGCGACCGCTATCCAGGCTTGGGCGAGCGTGAGACGCCCGGTCGGGAGCTCACGCGCCTGGGTGCGGGGGTTGCGAGCGTCGAGCTCGCGATCGGCGATGCGGTTGAAGCCGAGGGCCACGAACCGGGCGCAGGTGAATGCGAGGACGACCAACCCGAGCATCCGCCATGTCACGGCGGTCTGGCGCGATGCAACCACGACACCGAGCAGCGCGAACGGCAGTGCGAAGACGGTATGCGGAAGTTTCACGAAGTTCGCGTAGCGGACCAGCAGGCTCTCGCCGACGAACGTTTGGCCTTCCCGTCCGTCAGAGCTCAATCCCCAGCTCCTTCCACATCCCGTCGACCTTCTGCTTCGTCGCCGGATCCATGACGATCCTGTTCGGCCATTCGCGCGTGAACCCCTCTTCCTTCCACTTGCGCGTCGCGTCGATCCCCATCTTCGAGCCGAACGTGAAGCCGCGGCTCGAGTGGTCGAGCACGTCGATCGGCCCCAGCGAGAAGCGCACGTCGCGCTCGGGGTCGATGTGGTTCAGCGCCACCCACCACGCTTCCTTGGGATCGCGCACGTTGACGTCCTTGTCCAGCACGATGATCACCTTGGCGAGCGACATGAGCCCCTGGCCCCACAGCCCGTTCATCACCTTGTAGGCCTGCCCGGGATACTGCTTGTCGACGCTCACGAAGACGAGGTTGTGAAAGATCCCCTCGGCCGGCATGTGCAGGTCCACGATCTCGGGCAGCGTGAGCCGCAGGAGCGGCAGGAAGATGCGCTCCGTGGCGTGGCCGAGCCAGTAGTCCTCCATCGGCGGACGACCCACGATCGTGTGCGGCCACACCGGCTCGGCCCGCAGGGTGACCGCGGTGACGTGCACCTTGGGATAGTAGTCGGCGAGCGAGTAGAAGCCGGTATGGTCGCCGAACGGCCCCTCGAGCACCAACGCCTCGCGCGGATCGATGTAGCCCTCGAGCACGATCTCCGCGTCGGCCGGGACTTCGAGGTCGGACGTCACCGCCTTGGCGAGTCGCACGGGCTCCTTCCGGAGGAAGCCAGCGAACAGAAACTCGTCGATGGTGGGCGGGAGCGGCGCGGATGCGGCGTAGATCGACGCGGGGTCGCCGCCCAGCGCGATCGCCACGGGCATCTTCTCGCCGCGCTCCGCCATCTCACGCCAGTGCGCCGCCCCGACCTTGTGGCGCTGCCAGTGCATCGCCAGCTCGCGCCGCCCGATCACCTGGACGCGGTACATGCCGACGTTGCGGACGCCGGTCTTCGGATCGCGCGTGATGACGCCGGCGAGTGTGATGTAGGGCCCGCCGTCTTCCGGCCAGCACACCGGCACGGGAAACTGCGCCAGGTCCACGTCCGGCTCGCGGATCACGGTCTCCTGACACGGCGGCTTCCCGCCAATCGCCTTGGGCGGAAACTTGGCCATCTCCGCGAGCTGCGGCAGCATCGCCAGCTTGCCGAGCAGGCTGTCCGGGACCTTCATGTTGAGGAGCGTCGCGATCCGCTCGCCGATCTCGTCCAGGCAATCGACGCCCAGCGCCAGCGCCATGCGCTTTTCGGAGCCGAACAGGTTCACCGCCACGGGAGAGCGCGCCGGCGCACCCGACAGGAGCGTCGGGCGTTCGAACAGCAGCGCCGGGCCACCCCCCGGGGACTTCATGCAGCGGTCGGCGATCTCCGTGATCTCCTTGTCCACCGATACCGGGTGCTCGACGCGCACGAGCTCGCCCCGGGCGTCGATCGCACCGAGGAAGTCGCGCAGGCTATCGAGTGCCATGATGCACGGCGCAGATCCCGCCGGTCAGCATCTCGTAGCCTACACTCGAGAATCCGGCGCCCTCGAGCCGGCGCGCGAAGGCGTCCGGCTCCGGAAAGTCGAGCACCGACTCTGGCAGGTAGGTATAGGCGTCCCTATGTTTCGACACCGCGCGGCCGATCGCGGGGAGGACGCGCCGGAAGTAGAACAGGTAGAGCGCGCGCAACGGCGCGAAGCGCGGTGTGGTGAATTCGAGTACCACGAAGCGGGCGCCG